>CAKQNH010000030.1 GCA_934255105.1 uncultured Pirellulaceae bacterium | reverse complement strand
ACACCCACCTGTCGGATGACAGTGGCCGCCGTTTGGCACTGGTATTTACGATGGGAGGAACGGTTACCGACCGTTTCGGTGCCGCCGACGACCAACTTGCCGACAGCTTCCAGTGGCTGCCGGACTTGCCCCATGTGGATGGATCGCCCGAGCGGCAGGGTGGCGCGACGCAGGGGACGCCACCCAAGCAGACCGCGCAGAGCCAGCCCGCACCGGCCAAGCGTTAGCTCCGCGGCGGTGGCTTGTCTTCAGTCCTTACCCTGCGCCATCAAGCTTCTTTTCCGGCCTGGATTTCACGGCGTCCCGTAGCGGAAGTCGCCAAGCCTTTCGACCCGATTGCAGCGGCGTTCCAAAGACTTGGCGACTTCGGCTACAAAATGCCCGAGCGGCTGGATTTGTAGAGCATCTCGCCACCGGGTGTTTATAATAGAACGTCGTAAGTGGACTCACATCGACCAGCCTCAGCAGTGAATTCTGAAAAAGCGAATTTTGAAAATGACTGACTTCCATTCTGATCGCGATGCCGTTGGAACTGCCCCACAGACTAACCCAAGTAGCCTGCGGATGCGTGCGACGCAGTTCCGCCCGGGGCTGACCACCTGGGTGGCAGTGGCAGCTTGTCTGTGCACTTGCTTTGCCGTGGGGCTTGGCTACTGGTTGGGGCAGCGGCCGTCTCCATCCTCGACCCTGCCACAGTTGTTAGCGGCTTCCGCCGTCTCAGGCGATACGATGGCCGTGGCCACGGGCCAGGTGGGGCGCGATTCTGAAGGAATCTTCTTCCTGGATTTCGTGACTGGCGACCTGCAGTGTTTGGTCTTTTATCCGCGTTCTGGTGCCTTTGGTGCGCACTACGTGACCAACGTATCGCTGAATCTGGGCGCGGGGCAAAATGCCAAATATCTGATGCTCACCGGCCAAGCCATCCCGCAAAGTGCAACAGCCGGCGCTCGGCCCGGCGCGTCTCTGGTGTACGTCACCAACACCACTACCGGCATGTTCGCCGCGTACGCGGTGCCTTGGAATCCGACGGCGGAGAGCTCGGGGCGAGTGCAAGCGGGCGCGCTAGTATATGCCGGCGGTGGATCGATTCGCAATTATCAATTGCCCGATCCAGCTAACAACAAACCTGCAGCAGTGGTCGACCCCAAGAAGAAATGATTGAACACGATATCGATGCGGAACTGGGGGATGATATCCAGCGCTGGGCCACAGACGCTGCAGCCCTGCTGGAGCTGAGCTCAACCGCGTCGGCGGAAGCGATCGTTCGCACCATCGACGAATTTGTATTCGCCTGGCAAAAGGGTGAGCGTCCACAGGTCGCCCCAGACCAAGACCTGTCGGCTACACTCGGTAGTCTATGGGGGCAACAGTTGGTACGGGAATTCGGTTGGCAGTGGGCTGCGGTGGCATTCAGCGATAACGCCGATGCAGATGTCGATGCCGTGGGGGTCTTCTCAGCCGACCGCTCTCTGGCCATCTATCCATTTCATTTTGTCTTCGGCTGCATGGAAGATGGCGCTCCGGTAACGATCGCGCTCGCCTTCAATCTGCTGGTGGACGGCAGTCGAATTCCAGCCCTGCCGAAAAACGGCTACGAAAATGTAATGGACAATGTGCACCACATCGTCCCCCGCGCCTAGTGCTCTGTCTAGCTTTAATATTGGGGAAAACTGTAGAGCAGTTGTCCCAACTGCTTTGGTAACTGTAGAGCAGTTGTCCCAACTGCTTTGGAAAACGGTTGGGACAACCGTTCTACAATTAAAGCTGGACGGAGCACTAGCTGAAAATCGCCAGGCCACACTGCTCTGCGGAACCACATTGCTCTGCGGAAAAGGGGGATTCAGGCGCTTGCAACTCGGAATTGAAATGGACTCACTCGCTCAGGCAATTCGGCCACTGCTGCTTCGCCACTCTCTGTTAGCAGTCGGAATATGTCGCCCACCAGATTGCCGTGATAGGCGGCCGCCATGGCGGTCAGGGAAGAAGTGCAGCGCGCATTGACTTCGATAACGGTCCAAGTCTGCGTGGTAGAGTTGAACAGTAGATCGACGCCGACTGGGCCGTAAGCACCTCGGCCGAGTGCATCCAAAGCGGCTTCTAACATGGCTCGCGGTGCCGCACTCGGCAGCTCTGCGCAGGGGTAGGTGCAGCCGACATACTGCGGTGCAAACGCCGCCGAATCACTCGCCTGCATGAACGAATGAGTCCCTTCGTCGAGCGATTGAGGAGCCCTAAAGTCCTGGCTGACCAGCGGCAACCAGTGGCGTTTTCCACGCGCATCGACGATCGCCGTGCAGCTCGCCGATCGCCCCGGCAGCCAGGGTTGCACCAGCCAAGCATAACTGTCGCGGCTACCACAGTAATTCTTCGTACTATACCAAGCGTCCGCTGTACTGTAGCTCAATTGCCGTAGCTGCTTGCGTGTGACCAATCGCTGGTCCGTCCCTCCCGCCCCACTGGCAGGTTTAATTACCCAGCGCGCATTGGCCTGGTGCTGGTCGCCTGGTTCTCTCCGGGAAGCGGTCGCTACCAGCCAAGCTTCATCGAATTCTGCCAACACAGTCGTCGCTGGATGAGGCACACCGGCCGCCGTCAGTGCGTCCGCCGTTAAGAGTTTATTGCTGCAATTGCGCAAAAACTCCCCCTGACAGTTCAACAATTGTTGCCCCTCGCTCCGCAATCGTTCTAGGATATGGGGCAACAGGCCGTCGATCTCGGGGGCGATGACCCACACATAATCACATTCCGAAGCGATGTACGCCCAGCGGCTTAGGAGCTTTTCAAAAGTGGTCGGCATCCGACAAGGCACGTCGATAATATGAGCTCGCCCGCGCGCAGCCGCCCAGGGGACGCCGCGCAAATCCACTGGCATCAGCACATCGCAGCCCGCTTCCGCTAGGCCATCGGCCAGATTGCTGAGCATCAGCCAGCCCTCGCGGCAGAGACTCTCGCTGGCCTTTCCGGCAGCAGTGGTCAGCAGGCCACCACCGCAACTCCACTCCAGAACGGCAATCTTCATAAATATGCTTTAGTCTCGTGTAAACATTTTGATAAACTTGCGTGATACGACTATTATTTCCAGCACACTGCCAACTGTAGTTACCATGCAAACCTTGCGAGAACTATACAGATTATTGTGGGCCTGGCGAAAGCAAGATCGCATTCGTGCCGCCCCAGGAGTTGGCAAACTGTTGAACCTGGAAGCCGGCCGACAGTTGCTCGTCCGTCAGACGCTCTACGAAATAACGGAGCGGTCCCAGACGACCGGCCCCGCAACTTTGGAGGTGACGTATCAATTGCTCGATATCGACCAAGGCGCTCCGGCGCAGCTTGGCATAGCGATCGATCTTGCGCGGCCGACCAGTGGCGTGCTCACGCTTGTTCAACCGTCGTCTACAATGGAGATCTTCTACCAAGATGTTACAGTCCTCGGTCTGGTGAGCCCAATGCGTTAACATCGTGAGAAGAATTGCAATGAGGTCTAAGGCGAGAGCATGTTCGGGCAAATAGAAATATTTCTACTCGGGCTGGCCACCGTCGTCGATGCGGTGCTGCTGTTGATAATAATCGAACGAGTCAATCGCCCGCTGGTACCATTGTGGCTCAGCCTGCTGGCACTGGGGACTTGGCTGCTACACACGGCCAGCTTCTTTCATGCATTGCTGCTCGGTGGCGAGGTGGCGTCGATCGATGACTGGGATCGACTGTGTCGCTGCTTGATGGCCCTATCGCTTCTGTTGCTACCTTCGACTATTCTGCATGCGGCGGTGCGATTGAACCACACCGGTTTTGACCCGCGCGTAAAGTGGTCTCCGGCCTACGCACTACTCTATCTGCCACTGCTTTCGGCACCGCTGTTGATGTGGGGCATTGCGCGCGCCCCGGAAGCGAGCTTCTTCGCTAGCGTGGCTCCCTATGTCGACGGATATATGGCGTGGACTGTGCTAGCCATCGCGGTCTCCTCTGGGCTGATGTTGTACTGGCGCAGACATTCCGCCTCAGCCAGTAAACGTCGCATGCTGCTGCACCTCACCGGCACCCTGGTCGGCTTGGCTGGGCTAGCTTTGATCTACGTCTACCTGGCCCGCTCAACCCCTTGGGAGCCGTGGGTACGAGTAGCCACAAGCCTCTCTCCAACCTTGGCCGTGACGCTTCTGGTATGGCATACGCTGCACCAACGATTGATGCCGCTAGTCGTCGAGCGCACGCTGATTTATGGCGCGTTGTTGGTGATCGTGATGCTGATGCATCAGCAATTCATTCGACCACTTACCGACATGCTCGAGCGGCAGTCGAATGTAGACTTTGTGATTTTAGAATTTGTGCTGTTGATCGGGTTGGTACTCGCCTGGCGGCCACTGCGGCAGCGATTCTCCGAAGCCTCACGCTACTTAATCAGCACAGACTTGCTGCACATCCGCGATAGAACTAGGCAGCTTTCGCTACAGCTATCGCGCCACGCCTTGCAACCGGCCGATGAGATCAGGCGTTGGCTGGAGCAAGCTCTGGTATCAGACATTGATGTCGAAGCAGCCCATGTTTGGCTACAGGGTGATGCCGCCAGCCTCAACCATCCAGCTATGACTGAGGACCACGCGCGCATCGCCAACATGCTGGTCCAGCAAGAATGCGCCGTGTTTGACCGTAGCCAAATCGACGATCACGAACTCTGTCAGGCGATGGAGCGAGTGGCTGCGATGTGGGCCTTCCGTCTCGATTTCCGTTCAATCCAGGGAACGGTGCTATTGGGCAATCGCCGTCGCAACGATCGTCTAAGTGACGAATCTCTCTGCGCGCTCGTGCTGCTACTGGAGCAGTTCGCCGTCACGCTGCACAACCGCAGCGTCGAAGAGCAGCGGTCGATGGCCGAGCGACGCATGATGCAGCAAGAGAAATTATCCGTGCTGGGCTTGATCGCCGGTTCTCTGGCCCACGAACTGCGCAATCCACTGTCATCGATGCGCACAATTGCTACGCTGCTCAAAGAGGACTTGCCCGCCGGTGATCCGCACCATCGCGACGTGGCGATTATCGTCTCCGAGATCGATCGGCTGACGCAGACCACCCAGCGTTTGCTCGACTACGCGAAACCGGCGGACAGCACGCGGCCATTTGTCGAACCGGATCGCGTGGTGGCGCGGCTGCTGCCGATCCTGGAGCAATTGGCTCGGCAGTATCATGTTCAGTTGACCACCGAACTGCGGGCGGCACAATTGGCTGTGGCCGGCAGTGACGCCGCGCTGAGTGAGATCGTGTTCAACTTGATTCGCAATGCGATTGAAGCCGTGCGCGGCTCCCCAGAGGGCTCGGTCGAAGTGCACTCGCGGCAAGTCGGCCAGCGCGTACGTTTACGAGTGAAAGACAACGGAACCGGAATCGATCCAGCCATTCGCGAGAGTCTGTTCCAACCCTTTGTGACTGCCAAAGTCGATGGCACCGGTTTAGGCTTGTACGTGGTATCCGAGCGAGTCCGCGAACTCCAAGGTCATTTGAGCTGCCAAACTTCGGCCGATACAGGAACCGAGTTCATCGTGGAATTTGATCTCTGGCCAGTCGCTGGCTGTGATCTGAAGTTAAAGAAAGATCCCGCATGAAAATTTTGATCGCCGATGACGAAGCCAACGCGCGTTACGGCATGGTCAAAGCTCTGACCAGCGATGCGCACCACATCATCGAAGCCGAAGATGGTGAGCAGGCGTGGGCGGCGATTCAGGAGCAGGCCCCCGACTTGCTCTATCTAGATCTCAACATGCCACGGCTGTCTGGCTTGGATTTGCTGCATCGCATCGCCCAGGATGCGGCTCTTCGCAAACCCGAGATTATCGTGGTCACAGCCCACGATACGGTCGAGCAGGCGATCGAGTGCATTCGCGCTGGCGCAGATGACTTTTTGACTAAACCGTACGAAGTCGAAAGACTACGAGCGATTGCGCGGCGCAGTGAGCGACGAGTCGCCATGCAGGCCCAAGTAGCCGACATGCAAGCCCGGCTAGCCCTGCCCCAAGGTCTGGGAGCACTGCTGGGTATTAGCGAGTCGATGAAGCAATTGTTTGCCCACATTCCGCGCGCCGCCAGCACCACGCTGCCAGTACTGATCCGCGGCGAAAGCGGTACTGGCAAGGAGTTGGTTGCGCGCGAACTGCATCGCGCGAGCCCTCGCGCCAGCGGTCCATACGTCGCCGTGAACACTGCCGCCATCAGTGAGTCGTTGATCGAGAGTGAGCTGTTTGGGCACGTTAAAGGTGCCTTCACTGGCGCCGACCGACAGCGTGAGGGAGTATTTCGTCAAGCCCATGGAGGTACGCTGTTTCTAGATGAAATTGGAGATATGCCAACGGCCGTTCAAACGCGTTTGTTGCGTGTGCTGCAGGAGGGTGTCGTACAACCGGTGGGTGCCGAGCAAGGGTTACAGGTCGACGTGCGCATCATCAGCGCCACGCACCAGGACTTGGAACAAGCGATCGAGGAGAAATTTTTTCGGCAGGATTTGTATTTTCGACTGCGCGGTATTGAGCTGTGCATACCGCCGCTGCGGCAGCGGCACGAGGACCTCGTCCTACTGTCCAGTCATTTCCTAGGGGCTGGGCGGCACTTCACCACCGACGCCATGACTGCGCTCCTGCAGCATGCCTGGCCAGGCAACGTTCGCGAATTGAAACAGCGCATCGAAGCGGCCAACGCCATGGCTGACGGGGCCGGTATAACTCGCCGCGACCTCGGCTTGCAGGCCGTGGCCGGAGAGGGCTCGGAGTCGCACTTTGACAAGTATTTAGACCTGCCGTTGACGGACGCCAAAAATCAGTTGCTGGAAGAGTTTGAGGGGTTAGCCATCGCGCGCGCCTTGAAATTGGAATCGGGAAATATCACCGCCGCCGCGCGTCGGCTGGGCATCCACCGCCAGAGCTTGCAGCAAAAGCTAAAGCTCGGCGATCGCAGTGATAAATCTCCGTAGCATGCGCATCTAAGCATCCACGCATAAGTTACCTGTCATATCAAACAACCCTGAATATCGCTAACGCGAATAATTATACGTATTAACTTGTGCATGGGCACCCATTGTCGCTATAGCTGCGGCGAACGGTTAAAAAACAGTACCCAGACGCGAGCCCTTGTTGTATGATGAATGTATGGCGAGACTAGTAAGCAATAGAATGCGCGCTCGACTGACGCCGAAGTCGCCAAGACTTGCGTGTTCAGAACGGAGCGAAGCCCTTGCCTAACTCCCCCCACCACTGCGCATTTTGTTCTTTCGCTGTTCCCTCGCATCCCGCCCCGAGCTACCCATGCTAAAGTTGCTATCTCCGTTAGTCGCACTTCCGCCACTCCCTCCGCTCCAATTGTTTTACGCGATTGTGCTGTCGATCCTTTCCGCGTACGCCGCCATCGCGGCACCACCGGTCGCACGCTGGGAATTTGACAGCGAGACATCCACGCCTTTCGAACTCAAAGGGGATGTGTTTCGAGATCAGGCGGGGCCACGACCACCACAATTCCCCGACTTTCCGGCGGACAACACGGCACTGCGGTTTGACGGCGCAGGCTTCCTGACGATTGCGGACCCTGGCACCGATAGTGAGTTCGATTTTACCGGCGGCGATAAGATCACGCTGGAAGCTTGGGTGCGAATCGATCACGCGCGCGGTGGTCAGCAGATGTACGTCGTTAGCAAAGGGCGCACAGCCGCTCCGGGCGTCAAACGCGACAACCAGAACTGGGCACTGAGGACGGTTTCCATCGATGGCACCGTTCGCGCCAGCTTTCTGTTTGCGACACCGTTCCAAGGCCAGTCGCCGGTCGGCGATTCCCATTGGCATCGCTGGATTTCAACCGGCGGATTTGCCCCTGGATCGGGTTGGCATCATATTGCCGTGGCTTACCAATTCGGTGTACCCGAGTCGATCCGTGGATGGATCGATGGAGTCCCTACGTCGGGCGTCTGGGATATGGGTGGACCGACGATGGCAGATCCAGTCGTCGACAACGACAGCATTTGGATCGGCTCTTCAACTGGAGGCAACCCAGGGAACAGCTTTCGTGGCTGGATGGATGGCGTGGCGATCCATCGTGACATTTTGAGCGATGCAGTCATGGCCGCTCGATTTCACCGCGTCGGCGATCCGCCTAAGGTAGGGCCGCAAACCGAGGTCATGCCTGAGCTCGGCGAGATTGCTCCGGGGGAGACGCTCGTGACACTCTCCGAAGAGTTGCCCGCTAATAACCGCTGGCTTAACGAAGGCGAGTCGTGGCCCGACGAGGCGCTGCGCTGGACCGGCGAAGAGTTCTTGCTATCGCGAATTCCTATTCGTTATGACAGCACGGGCATGCGCGCGAGTTGGAAACCTCCGCTGCTGCTGCGCATGGCGGGCGATGTCGAAATGCCTGCAGGAAAATATCGCTTGCTCCTGCGAGTGCGTGCACTAAGCCGATTGTGGATCGATGGCAAACTTGTCGCCAGAACAAAAGCGAACGTGCGCAGGACGGGCCAAGAGGCACCCGTCGTGCCAATCCCGCCACCACTGGTTCCCGACGCGCGATTGCTCCCCTTTCCACAGCAAGAAGAATTCGTCGAGTATGAAATCGGCAATCATATCGAGGGGGAAGCTCTACCGGCCGAGAAGCATAGTGCGCGAACCGTGCGTGTAGTGCTCGAACTCGTTGTCGGCAGTCCAAACGAACGCATGGAGACCGGCGAAGTGGTCGTTGCGATTCAGCCTGGCGGGGCTGGCCCACTATTTGTCTTGCGTCCCGCCGGATCCTCACCGCTCATGCTCACCGATGATGCGATCGAACCGGTGATCGCAAACAATGAGCGTAGGCTGTGCGAGCTCGAAGACACGATCCGCCGTACCAATGCGGCTTCTCAAGATGAATTCTGGCAGCGGCGCCACGAACTGGCTCGCAGTGGCCACGCCAAGCAGACTGCGGGGACAGCCACCGCTGGCACGAACGTCGCTACTCATCCCATTGCTACCCATCCTATCGACGATTTGCTCAACGCCAAAATTCAGCGGGCGATGGACGAGTCGGTAAAATATGACGCCGCGACAACCGGCTTTTTCCACGGCGAAGTGCTACCGATCCTACAGGAGCAGTGCTTCCGTTGCCACGGTGAGAAGCAGCGGGGTGGCCTGCGACTCAATTCTCGCGACGCAGCCTTGTCCGAAGGTGAATCGGGGACTCCGGCCGTTGTGCCGGGTGATCTAGATGCCAGTGAATTGATCGCCCGAGTCCGCGATGGCGACATGCCGCCCACCGACGGGGGATTGACCGAACAGCAGATTGCAACGCTGGAACAGTGGGTCAGCGAGGGGGCTCTGTGGCCCGCACCGCCACTGGATCCACAACAGGTCACTCATGCAGCCATCGTGGATGATGCCGCGCTGCTGCGCCGGGCTTACCTCGATATCGTCGGCGTGGGACCGACTGCTGCCGAGGCGATGCAGTTCCTTGACAGCGATAAAGCGGATCGGCGCGAGCGGCTGATCGATCAATTGCTCAGCGATGATCGTTACGCCGATCACTGGATCAGCTTTTGGTTGGACCTGCTCGCTGAAAACCCCACGCTGCTCAACGCTTCACTGAACAGCACCGGGCCTTTTCGGTGGTTTCTATACGACGCCCTGCGCGACAATCAACCCGTGGACCGCATGGTAACGGATTTGGTTCTCATGCGTGGCAGTCCGCACGATGGTGGCAGCGCTGGTTTCGCACTCGCCGGGGAGAACGATTCGCCGATGGCGGCCAAGGCGCATATCCTCGCGTCAGCGTTTCTGGGCGTTGAAATGCAATGTGCTCGATGTCACGATTCGCCCTTCCATAGCACCTTGCAGGCAGATCTGTATTCGCTCGCGGCCATGCTCAATCGCAAATCGCTCGTACCGCCTAAGACGAGCCGTGTGCCGGATGAGTTTTTCACCAGTCTCGGCCGCGAGTCGTTAATCAAGGTAACGCTTAAACCAGGGGAAAGCGTAGATGCGAAGTGGCCATTTGCTGAGTTTACTGGGGTCGAGGACAACGCGGATATCGACGTATTGATGCGCGACCCGAAAGACACTCGCGAACGGCTCGCTGCGCTCATCACCGCACCGCAGAACAAACGATTCCCCCAAGTTGTGGTCAACCATCTGTGGACTCGGCTGATCGGTACTGGCATCGTGGCCCACGTCAATGATTGGGAAGGGGACTCGCCCAGCCACCCCGAGCTACTCCACTTGTTGGCCGATGAATTGGTATCGCATGACTACGATTTGAAACACGTGCTGCGTTTGATCATGACTTCACAACTCTACCAGCGTGAAGCAATTGGCCGGAACCACGCGGCATCTGCGCAGCAGCGATTCTTCGTCGCGCCCGATCCGCGTCGCTTGACCGCTGAACAAATTGTAGATTCGCTGTTCCACGCCACTGGCCGCGAGATTGACAGCGAAGAACTGACGTTTGTGCATGATGGATCGGATACGAGCGCCCATCGATTGAGTCTGGGCATGCCTAGGCGGGCATGGATGTTTGCTGGACTGAACAACGAACGCGATCGCCCGAGCCTAGCGATGCCACGCGCTCAATCCGTCGTCGATGTGTTGGAGTCGTTCGGCTGGACCGGCACGCGGCAACAACCGATCTTCGTACGCGAGACCGACCCGAGCGTTTTGCAGCCGGGAATTCTGGCCGGCGGCACGTTGACGATGTCGCTCTCCCGCGCCGCCTACGACAGCAGCCTAGCCGACTTGGCGATCGAAGCCAAGTCTCCAGATGAGCTGCTCGACAGGCTGTTCCTGCGTTTTCTTTCGCGTTATCCGCAGTCGCAGGAGCGTGGCGAACTCGCATCGGCACTCGCCGCAGGGTTTGAGCAACGCAGGCTGCCGCCCAGCGAAGTCGAAACAGTTATACTAGATCCACCGCTACCGCAATCGACCTGGACCAATCACCTGCTGCCCCAGGCCAACCAGATTCAGGAGCAGTGGCAGGAGCGGGTTCGTCGCGGCCCCCCCCCCGATCCCCGCTTGCGCCCGCAATGGCGCGAAGTTTACGAAGACGTTGTCTGGAGTTTGATCAATCACCGCGAATTTGTTTGGGTACCCTAATGAACCATGATCGCAGAAAGTTTCTGTCCACGTCTGCCGCATCGGTTGCTGCCCTCGCCGCCGGTCGATGCAGCGCAGCTACCGGAGCAGCCTCGCAATCCACTGCCTCGCAATCCACAGCCGCCAACATCGCTCGGCTAAGCGGCAGTGCCGAGCATGTGATCTCGATCTGGTTGGGCGGGGGCATGGGCCAAATGGATACGTTTGACCCAAAAGCCAAAGGAGATCCGAAGTCAAAGAAAGCTGGATCGTATTACGACGCGATCGAGACAGCGGTCCCAGGCGTTCAGGTATGTGAACACTTGGCGCGAACCGCCAAAGTCATGGATCGCGTTACAGCGGTACGATCAGTGCATCATGAGGTCATCGACGAACACGCCGCTGCGACCAATCGCATGCACACCGGAAGACCGATCAGTGGAACTGTAACGTACCCGTCGATCGGTTCGATCATCGCACATGAGCGCGGCGCAATGGTCGATGGGGTTCCACCCTACGTCTTGATCGGGTATCCCAATGTGACTCGCGGGCCTGGCTTTCTCGGTGCCAAGCACGGTTATTTGTACTTGACCGATACCAGTCGCGGGCCCGCGGGACTATCGCGCCCAGAGGGAATCACCCCGCAGCGGCAAAGTCGTCGAGAATCATTTCTAGCCGGTCTGCGTGATGCTGCCACTCCGACTGAGGTGAAGGCGCTGATAGATTACGAAGACACCATCGAGCAAAGTCTTAAGCTCAGTGGCCCCGAGTTCACGCAAGTGTTCCAGCTTGACAAAGAGCCCGATGATTTGCGCAATCGTTACGGCGGTGAGTTCGGACAGCGCTGCTTGTTGAGTCGCCGCTTGGTTGAGCGTGGCGTGCGTTTCATCGAAGTCAGCCATAATTTGAATTTTCTCAATGGGGCTGGCTGGGATGTCCACAACGCGGGCATTTTGAATCAACACAAACTGATCGAGGAGCTGGACTTTGCGTTGGCCGCCTTGATTGTCGACCTCGAAGAAAAACGCCTGCTCGATAAAACGCTGATCATGGTTTCGACTGAGTTCGGTCGCCCATCGGGCTTCGACAGTGGCGGGGGACGCGGGCACCAGGGAACGTCGTTCACCTGCGTACTCGCCGGCGGCGGACTGTCTCACAGGGGCGCTTATGGCCAGACAGACGAGCTTGCCAAGCAGATCGTCGAATCACCCGTCGGTGTCCCCGACCTGTTCGCAACCGTTTGTGCCGCCACTGGAGTCGACTACAGCAAGAACCTGTACGCCGGAGATCGTCCGATCCCCATCACCGATCGCGGCCAACCCATTTCAGAACTGTTTGCTTAGTTCGACTTTCATTGCGACGAGCCCGTTTTCCCATGTCCACTGCCATCACCTTCACTTCCGAAACTCCACCGCCGATTCCAATGCACCGCTTTACCGTCGCGCAGTACCGCCAACTGGGTGAACTGGGGGTGTTAGCCCCTGAGGATCGTGTCGAATTGCTAGAAGGATGGATCGTTGAAAAAATGAATCACCGTCCGGCACATGGATATGCCGTCCGGTATCTCAATAGCTGGTTGGTGCGAGTGTTGCCCGATGGCTGGCTTGCCCAATGTCAACTGTCAATCACAACGGACAACAGCGAGCCTGAGCCTGATCTGGCCGTAGTACGTGGAAAAAACTCCGATTTCGGCAACCGGCATCCCTATGCCAAAGAATGCCAGTTGCTGATCGAAGTAGCCGACACATCGTTGGCCAAGGACCGCGCGAAAGCGGCTATTTATGCCACTGCCGGAGTTAGCGAATACTGGATCGTCAACTTGATCAATCGACGCCTAGAGCGTTTTCAACACAGCGATGGATCCACGTACCGCGCACAGACAGTCGTCGCACTTGACGACACAGTCGAGTTGGAACTGGATGACATGCGCTACCCACTGAAAGTGGCTATGTTGTTTTCCGCTGATGCGTGATGCGTGTCAGCGGCGGTTGCGGCGATGGTCATCGACGAGAAACCCCCACTCCTTTTTTTGACAGGAAGATGGGTGACAGGAAGATATTTATCTCTCAATCTGTCTGCGCATCAGTCGTGACAGGCCGCCATATCAAACAACTCTGGCTAAGACCAAAGCGGCTAATTATGCGCATAGACTTATGCGCGAGTGCATATAAGATGTCCAGCCTATGCGATTAACACACATCTTCTACGTGATTGCGCTCACCGCCTCGGCAATTCAGCTATTCGGTACAGTTGGCATATTGATTGCCATGGGCATTTCGGCTGGTTGGGCGTATGTCTTTTTCGCAGGCGACGGCATCGCCCAGCGGAGTCGTTTAGGCAGGTTGATGATCGTGGCGATTCTATTATTTCTACTGGGGCTATTGTTGCTGCCAGCGATTCAAATGGCCCGTGAAGCGTCTCGTCGCATGCAATGCCGCAACAATGTAAGGCAAATCTCCTGGGCATTATATAGCTACGAATCCAAGTATGGTAGCTTTCCTCCGGCGATCACTCGCGACGCGCAAGGAGAGCCGATGCACAGTTGGCGAGTGCTCTTGCTCCCCTTTCTCGAAGCACAGCAACTCTATGATTCCTATGCGATGGACGAGCCATGGGACGGCCCCAACAATAGTCAATTGCTCGAGCAGATGCCGCAAGTCTACAAGTGTCATTCCAATGCTTCTCCCGAATTCGAAACGGGTTATTGTGTAGTGGTGGGCGAGCGAACTTGTTTTCCACCAAATGGCTCGCGTCGCCTGCGAGACATCACGGATGGCGCAAGCAAGACGGTGGCAATTGTCGAATCCAAACATAGCGTCCCTTGGATGGCACCTCGCGATCCGACGCTGGAACAATTCAAGCAAGAAGCCACTAGTTGGGGTCCTAGCAATCTTCCGCCCCACTTCCACTCCGATACATTTACACACTATTACTCCCCCGGCAGCTTGGGGATGGCTGACGGGAGCAGTTCATATTTTGCCAGTCGACAGGACGGCGCGCTGTGGGATAAATTGCTGCAAATCGATGACGGGACACCGACCGACGTAGAAGCCAGCGAGTTCTTGGGATTCTCTGATGGAAGCTTTAGTCGCATTCGCGTCGAGGGCTACTTGGCACTTGCCGCCTTCCTGTTTTTGGCATTCTTACCCGCTTTCAGGCTCCGAAAATAGGCCGCAGTCTGTACGTGTTGTGCGGCGAAACCAACCATCGGACGACATCGAGCGGTTCCTGATTTTACAAAACAACGAATTGGATCGATCTTCCTCTCAAAATACCCGGCCCTTTTTTGATAGGAAGATGGGTGACAGGAAAAGTCGAGTGACAAGGCGTAGCTCGGGTACGCTGGATAGTTCGATGCTCACGGCTGTGTTTTATGTTCGACATCGAGCTGGTAGATGACAACCTCGCCGTATGACTCTGCAGCATCTCCCTTTTCGAGGTTGGACTGTGTGTAACAGCCGGCTTTGAAATAGCAGCCTCTTCGTGACACCTTCCAATTCATTTTGAGATCGCCCTCGTACCACACATTAATGTGGCCATCTCCGGCTTGAATTTTCACATCAATAGGAGCTCCCAGCTCGTAGTCATGGTCCAGCATGACGTCGCCAACTGAGTTGCGCTCGATAAAGAGCTTCGTTCCTTCCAGGCGAATCATCATCACATCATCTTCCAGGTCGTGAATCTGAGCACACACCACATGCTTCTTTACGGGCGGCGTTTTCGTAATGGCTGCCCGCATCGTCAGCGTATGAAATGTTTGCCCATCGGTATCCCATGCGGCACGTGCCCTGCCGCCGTCGGTCATTTCGCGCAGTTCGCACCGAGGAAACTTGGAGCCCTTTGTTGTACTACCGCCGCAGTGAGCACGAAAAACAACTCCGCTATCCATTTCGTTGACAAGGAAATACCGGAGATCGACGAACGATTCTAGCGCAGGTTGCTTAATCTCATCCGGGCTGCCGGAACGGACTGTGTCTACTGGAAGCGTCAGCATCCAATGAGAGAGGTCCAGTGAATTCGCGGGCGGTTCAGCCCCAAAGATTAGAGCCGGAATGAACAGGCTCAAACCGATTAGTATCAGTCGCGTCATTTATCTGCTCATCGAAAGAATCCATGTAAGTCCTGGGTTTGGAGTGGGAGCCATTCGATTAAAATCTGGCGACTCAGACCCGTGATCTCGGGTTGCTAGTAACAACCACTGTCACAATGTACCAACCCCAAACCCAAGGGACACATGTACCATGAAAATTCTCGCACTGGACCTCGGCAAATTCAATACGATGTGCTGCTTTTCTGACACAAAAACTCGCAAGCACTCCTTCCTCAATGCCACTGCCGACCGAAACTACCTGTCGACGGTGTTTAAAAAGCACACGATCGATTTGGCGGCCAGCCATGGGGGACACAGCACGTTGTTGGGGGGAAAGGAGTTTACGAAATTTGGCGGCTACAGCCACCCATCAACGTGCTGCATTGTCGGGTGTCGTTCGCACCCAAAAGTCAATATCGCCCGTTGCGCGAGGACTACCATGTGCCGCTAGAGCGTACGCCCCAGTAAATATTCAGCGCCCGCTTCGTTCAACGCGAGCAACATGTCTTTGAAATTCTCGTTTAGCATCGTGCCCTGG
>CAKQNH010000029.1 GCA_934255105.1 uncultured Pirellulaceae bacterium | reverse complement strand
CTACGCGGCTGATCACCTGGGCAATTAAGCCCATCACAACTTTTTAACTCTACGAAAGGGCAGACGATCATGCGGCTTTTTATCAACCCAGAGGGACACTGCCAAGCGATTTACGACGAAACGCTCGATCTGCGGCAGCTCGGGCGGACCACGATTAGCCGCGCATCGCATGTCGAGCCCACCGCAGAGGGCAATTGGACAGCGGACCTGGCACCAGTCAATGGTCCGCTACTCGGCCCCTTCGCTACTCGCAGCCAGGCCCTCGATGCCGAGTGGGCCTGGCTTCGCGAGTGGCTCATCAAATCACATGGAAAACCAATTAAATGAATGCAAGACTTAAATTAAACGCGGCAATTGTCCAGGGAGCTGTGGTCATTGCCGCTGTTATCGGAGGCGTGACTGGTTCATGGACAGTGTTCGGTATCACGGCTGCCGCGATCATCGGCGCTGCTTACTACAGCGGTGAAATCCGCACTGGGCCTAGCAAGTCCGGTCGATCAAGCGGTCCCGGTAAAACTGGCGGCCAACGCCGTCGGCATTAAATCACCGCCCGAGAAACATGTCTATCCGTTCACGGCCCAGTTCGCGTCTGTTGCGAGCTGGGCCACTTTCGTTTTTAGATCCCACAAATATCAAGGACCAATCCTATGTTTTCGATCAACTGCAAGCTACTTCAGCAAATCCTCTGCGACATTCGCCGTGCGCTCGGCATCCGCAAGAGCGCTTACCATCCCGTAACCATCAGCGTCGACCGCGACGCAGTGCTCGTGCGCGTCGAAACTAAAGATACTTCAATCGCTTGCCAAATCCCTGGTGGGCAGAGCAAGCCCCAAACCGTGACCTTGCCCATGCAGGTGCTCGCCGGCGTAAATTGCTTGCCCAAACGCGACGTTAGCTTCGACCCCTCAGAGTCCGGCGTGCGCATGAGTTGGTGGCAGGATGGGCAGGAAGTGTCGCAGACCGTGGACAGCCTGCCAGCAGTCGAAACGCCGCATATTGCTCCCGAGTGGCTGCTGATCAATAACCGGCGACTTGGCCAGGTGCTGCGACAGGCTGCTTATTTGACCGATCCCGATTCGTCCCGCTATTCGCTGGGCTGCATTCGGATTCGTGGCCGTGATGGGCAGATTGCAGCCAGCGACGGCCGGCAGGCGTTTACGCATAGTGGATTTGGTCTGCCGGTAGACGAAGTGCTTGTACCCGCAGCTACGCTCAAGCAGCTAAAATGCTTGGACACCTGCAGTTCCATCTCCGTAGGACGATCGTCCGACTGGATTTCACTGCGTATGGCCGTCGGTCCACTACGCTGGCTGGTGGACCTCAAGCTCGCCAATCAAGGACGCTTTCCGAACGTGGATCAATGTATGCCGAGCCCCAACTCTGCACGCTGCACGTTGACCATTGCCAAGAGCGATGCCGAGTACCTGCAAAACCACTTGGCTAAGCTGTTTGGCAAGTCGAGCGATATCCAGCCGCTGACCATCGACTTGAGCCGAGACGAGGTTACTGGCCAGCAGCGTGTGCTGTTACGCTTTGCTGGCCGGAGTAGCGTGCTGGCCGCGCATCGCTTAGAAATCCCTGAAATCGATGGGCGGACGACGCACAGCGGTCGATTAGGTACATCTGGACTGCCGGCCAGTTCCGACTTTCTTACGACAGAGCCAGTGGAACTGTGCCTCGAGAATTCGCACTACGATCTGCTACCCATGCAGATCTCCATGGATTACCGTCATTTGTTGGCAGCACTGAGCATCGGCTTTCGGCAGATCCAACTCGGCACCCCGACAAGTCCGGTGTGGTGCGACGCTGGCGTCCGCCGCTATGTCTGCTCTGTTATGCACGTCAGCCAAGTGCAGGACACTTCGCCGCACGCCGTATCTATATCCACCCGCCGCGACCTCGTCGCAGCGTAGCTCGCATAGCCACGCGAGCGTAGGCGGTAACACTTGGCAGCTTCGTCCAATGAAATTCACAAACGTCCTCCGGAGACTTTCTCTGGTGGGCGATTTTTCTTATTGTCTTAAACTTCTCCCAAAGCTAATTTTTTAGCTATCAAGTATTTGGCAGTTGCGCTGAGCAGAACGGTTCCGTCACGTGGCGAGCTCAATGAATTTGCACTCCACTGACAGTGTCGTCAGGCAGTCAAAAAGAAGCTGGCTTCACCTGCCGCATTGCTCGAGGCATCACACCTATAGCTGAGCTATACCGAGAAATACCGAATAACTGCGATTTGCACACTCCGATTGCAACAGTCAATGCGGTCTGTTACCGTTTAGAACCTTAGACACCAAAGGTTTTCATAGTTCCAAGCTTTGGCGGGTACCCAATTTCCTAAAGCCTAGTCGCAAGTTCGATTCTTGCCGGGGGTATCTTGCCAACTATCGGCAAACATCTCGAACCATCAGAACCTTTGTTTTCTAAGGGTTTTTTTGTGCCGTGATGGTTGTCGATGTCCTCTTGATCGGCAGGGATGGGGTACCCGGTGGGGTACCCAGAATCAACCGCTCTCGACCAGTGGTCATCGGTCACAGTCAGATAGTGACCCTCCGCAACCTTGCTCGACTGCCCCAGCCAAGTATTCAAAACATGGTCGGGGTAGATCTCCTGTAGCTCAGTTCGCCGACTCGACCGAAGATTCTGAAATAGCTTCGGCCAGGGGATGATACCCGCAGTAGCAAGTATCCTTCCAAGCTGAGTACGAAGATTAGTAGCGCCACCGTGATACCGACCTACACAGTAGACCGCACCATCAGGGGCTACCTCCCATGCTTCCTCAAGCGCTGTCTTTAGCTCAGGGAACAGTGGGCAGAACCGTAGTCCTGTCTTGGATGAGTCTATACGCAACCGACCCGCAGCCCAGTCTACATCGACCCACCGAAGGCTCAGTACTTCGCTAGGACAACGTAGCCCACCATACCTAGCCAGTGAGAATAGCACCCTCCAATCAGCATCAGGGCAGGCATCTAGCACGAGCTTGGAAGTCTTGGCATCAATGAACCGCAACCTCTCAGAGTTACGGTCGCTGCCAGTCTTCAACCCTGCGAATGGATTGCTATCCAATAGCTGATCACGCACAGCAGCGCTAAACATGGTCTTTGCGCGGCGAACGTACATCGACATCGTAGCTTGGGCCATTGTCCTAGCTGGCTCAGTCTCGGTCTTGGCCTTAACTACTTGAACCAGCAACCATCGCTTCCATCGTTCGGCATCCTCTGCTGTGATGCTTCGTATCAAATGCTTGGCACCGAAGTACTCAACCAATACCCTCTGCGCCTGTCTGAAGTTCCTAGATGTGTTAGCGGCTATATCTGTACGTCCATCGATGTAGGCAGTGGCAAACGCCTCCAGGTAGCGCCCTGCGTCCGTCAGCAGCTTAGGGTTTGCGGGATCAGCCAGCCCCCACGCTACCAATCGATCACGCACAACGCCATCAGTACCGGCGGCCCACGCTATCGACTCGGGGGCCGCTCGGGAGTTTAACCCTTTGGCACCGCTCAACTCATCCAAATGACGCCCGACCGCCTCAGCTACTTTCTTGGATACGTTCGGCAGGTACAACTCCCGCCGCCGCTTCTCAAGATAGAACCGAACACGCCAGCCAATACGGGCACCGTCATTACGTCGCAGAACACTAGCCATCGAATCAACTCCCATCAGTTGAATGAACAGAACCCATAGATTGAAACGCCACGGCAGCCGGTATGGGTGCCGGCTTGTCGGGAGCGACCCTAGCCGTGGCATATCCACTATACCAATCAGCTCTGACAATTGCACCATCACCCTCGAACCGCCAAGCCTTACGCCCGCAGTTGTCGCACCGCAGGCCGCTACGAATCTCGACTAGGTGGGCATCCGATCGACACCACGGGCACTGCGCTCCGCACATCGGCTCCAAGTAGGCAGACTCGACCACCGGGGGATCGACTCGACTGGGGCCACCATCGAACTCGACGATAGTCAGCCGCTCCTCCTGCTCGATCAGGGCCCGCAGCCCATCCCGCTGGGCTTTCATCTTGGCCAATAGGTCAGCAGTCAGCACATCCGCTGGCCCATCAAACGCCAGCTTGCCATCGGCATCTATCGACAGCACCACGCCCATCGATCGTAGTTGGGCCAATAGTTTTTTAACTTGCGCGGAACCATCCACATAATCCACAGAACTAGCATCTTGGCTCACTTCAGCCGAATTGTGTGTGTTTTGTGGATGGTTTGCGTCAATTTGATTAATCACAGCACACCTCGAACACGCTCGACCGATGGGCTGGGCTGGGGGGCACGCTCTAACGCTCGGGGATGCACTGTGTAACGGGGGCTCGCAGGCCGTCCACGCTTCCCACCAACGTCGCCGCCCACGGGACGAATCCAGCCACGATCAACCATCAGCTCCATGGCATCTTCAAGTCGCTGGGGATCTCCATCGAATCGGTATCGACCATGCGAATGGGCATCACGTCGGCTAAACTCCGCCAAGCTTCGATCACGCACCCACCGCAGCAGATAGGCTGCATCATCGATCGCACCATTGGCACCAGCCATCAGTCCGATCACCGCTTCGGCATGGGGCACAGCCCACCGCCCGAGCTCCACAGCCGACTCCATCGCAGCTTCAGCGACGGGCACTTGCCAGGGCTCAGCAGAATTAGTGGTCACCAGATGAATGATTCCAGCCAGCCGCACTGTCAGGCCGCACAGCTTACCACCCCAGTCGCGTAGCTCAGCCAACCTGCCATTGTCACCGAGCCAAGTCTCAACCTCACCCTGCCAAGAATGAAACAGGCTCGACGCCTCAGGGCTCAGGCTCAACAGCATAGGCTCACCATCGGGCGGCACTGGCAACGCAGCCAATCGCCTCACTGCTTGCTCATACTGGTTAGTGGTTTCGTAGGCCACCGGCTCGGGATTGATACGCCGACTGCCCAGCGTGGATACCGGCACAGAGTAGAGAAACCGGCCGATCAACCCACGCCCTCGGAAACTCGGCTTGCTAGCCAGCCCACGGATCACATCGGGCTGAACAGCATAGGCCAACGTCAGACAGCACCGGGGAACAAACAGGGAACCACGGGTCACTCGCTCCACTCGCAGGTCATCGCCCGCATGGCCCTTTAGGAAACAGTCCAGATTACCGACGCCAGACGAATATCGGCCAGCCATCACATCGAATAGACCGCCCTCACAGCCAGCCACGATCAGCCGCCCACCTTGGGCCGCCAGTTGGATCTCGATTGCTTCAGCAGTGGCATCATCGACTAGCAACTTGGGCAGGGCCGCTATCGGGTCAGCAGCCAGATCGGCTGCCAGCTCTTGGGCCGCTTTCCGGCTCTCAGCACAGGCCGCCTTAACTGCCTTTTGCTCAAGTGCCTTCAACTCAGCTTCACGCATCCGACGCTCAGCAGCCGCCTTTGCTACATCGGGGGTAGCTTGCTCGACTAGCTCAGCCTCGATCGATCGCACTGGGCCCATTGCCGCAGCGAACACCGCCGACTTTCTGTTCGCCGGTTCAAGTAGGCAGGCCGTGTATAAATTGATCGGCTCACGCCACCCACGCCCCGCTACGATCTCGATTCGACGGGCAACCACGCCAGAGCAAACAGCCAGGGCCAATAGTCCAGGCAGATCGCTCGGCACTTGGCATGCCTCAGCAGTCGCAGCCGTCCACGCCCGCAACGGCTCGGGCAACACCTCGACCGGAAACCCTGGCACCTTGGGCCGCTCGATGGGCTCGGGCTCGGGCCAGGGCTCATCAGCACCAGCATCATCAACGGGCCGCTCGGGCAAATTGTCGCGATTGATCTTCAGTAACACACGCTGAATCGACAGCATCGCCAACGCTGGCACCGCCGCATGAACCGCCGTCGCCAATCGATCACGTTCGGCATCGCTCCACAGATCGATCACATCACGGGCCACCACATCATCACCGATCACCGCTTCAATCTCAGCACGCCTATCACGGGCACGCCACGCACCGCCCACTTTTTCGCTGTCACTGGGCAACGCAGTCTCACGCCGATCACATCGCCAGCAGCATCACGCATCGGCCAACTAGTGGCCCTATGCTCTGGGCTCCAGCCGATGCACAGTTGCACCAGTGGATCAGTTGGCAATCCCAGCAACTCCGCAGCACGACACAGCCAGGCAGGCCGCATATTCCGCCGCCATACTTCGGCCATCAATGCAAATCGTACTTGGCAACCATCGGGCTCGGGGATCTCCACCCGTCGCTCGATCGGTCGCACCGATGGGCGATATTCGCCATCACCGACGCCGAGCCAACTTGCCAGCCATTGCAGAGCACCAGCAGCATCGACACCGAGCCACCAACGCAGAGTAGCCACGCCATCACAGCACCTAGGCTCAGTACTCGCATTGTGACAATTCCGACAAAGCGCCGCCCCACTCTCAGTAAAATCACGCAGGATGCAAAACCGATCGACACCACCGCACCGAGGGCAGGCACGTCCACGCCGATCACGCAACGCATCCGGCGGCATCCCAGCACTGGAAAGAATCTCGAACCATCGACCAGCAGCCATGCTCAGCAGCTCGTCACATCGGATAAAATTACACTGTCTCTTTGCTCGGGCGTTGTGATGCTTACTCATCGCAGCCCCCTTTCGCTTTCAACGCCGCCAATACGTCGGCAGGATCAAACCGCCGCAGTCGGTTTATTTTGAACGAGGGGATCAAACCCGCCGCAACCATCCGTTCAACAGTCGGCACGGAAACTCGCAGCAATTCAGCCATGCCGTACACGTCCTGCGCACGATCGGCTGTACCGTTGGCCAGCCGCTCTACCACTGCGTCAGCTATCTGCGCAACCAGTTGCTCCAATTCACTTGGACTCATCATTGCCCCCTTTCGTTTGCTCAGGGGCCTCAATAAGATCGCCTAGTCGAACGCCATATTCGGCCAACTCTCGGGCTGTCGTCGCCCGCAACTCGGCATCGCCCGATTTAACAGCCGCTCTGAAAATGCGGCACAGAACCTCGATCTTTTCCGCCGTCGTAGGCCGACGATCCTGTGTGGCCATACCACACAGTTCGGCGCTTTGGCGCGTGGTTAGCAGTTCGGGCATGATGCCCCTGGAGGAGTGGCTAGTCATGACGCCATTCCCTCCGCGCCCGACGGGCGTCAATCGCACGGCATTCGTGGCGAATCATCGCCACCGCGTCACGGTCATACAGACGCAACTGGCCCGCCAATGCCGCAGGCCGAATATGGGGACGTGTCCGAAGGATGTATTGAACACGTGCGAGAGACTCGCCCAACTCTTGAGAGATAACACCCGGCGTCCGCAGCCGAGGCAAAGTAGATACGGTTTTCACTATTCACCTTCCTTTCTTGACCTTTTTTCTAGGTCTCCAAAGGAAGGCATTTGGTCGCAATCGGTTGCAATCGATTGCGTTTATTCCCGTCGTAATCGTTTAGCCCGTCGGTGTCGCTCGACTTGTTCTTCCGTGTCAGGGTCGCGGTAGACTGTTTCGGCTAACTGCCGTTTCTCCGCCGGTGCCATGCTGTTTATACGTGCCTGCTCATGGGGGCCGGCTTGGGTCAGCAGGTAGTCCAGCGCCGCGTCAACGTCGTCACCATCAATCGCGTCCGCAGGGTCCACTTCACGTCCTTGTGGAGTGCTATTAAATGCCACCGTAGTCGCTTCTGGCGTTGCGTTTAATCTGGATGCCGTCCGCGGTCTGTTTGCCCATTCCTGCAATTCAGTGGTGCCATTTGCGATTGCCTTGTGGACCAAAAACTTTTTGCACCCGATTTTTTTGGCCAGCTTCTCCTGGGAAGTGTACCGTTCACCCCGCAGCCGCAATCGATCTAATTCGCCTTGGACGTTCTGCCAGGTTTGGCGTTCAGCATCATCGCTCCCAGTCGCCGGGGGTCGCGAGTCAGCATCCACGGCAAGGGTTGGAGCAAGCCACTCAGGAAGCCTGCCGTCGCCACCGTCGAGGCCCCCTTCAGCCTGCGACAGCGTAACCCACTGCCCGCCGGAGTCCTGCTCGTGGTCATCGACGCCCCTGTGTTCCGCTGCCGAGTCCGTGTCCGCCGGAGGCTGCGGCTCGCCCGCCTTGTCTGTAGTCTTGCCCTCTTGGCGCTGCAATTTGGCCAGGTCCCCAGAAAGCTGCTTTAGACGCTGTTCAATTGCCTCAAGCAGTTGCTTCAACTCTTCGGCAAGGATATCGCACGCAGTTGCTTGTACGTCGGCGTAGAGATTGAGCCGCCAAACCACCAGATCGGCATCTTCGCTTGCTGCCGACTGGTAGTCCCGCTGTGAGTGATGATCCTGCCCTTTCAGTTGGTCTATGTCCGGCGCGAATTCAGATTTCCAATCATCCCGAAATCGGTTTTTGAAAATTGTCGCCAGATGCCAACGGATAAAAGTAAACCACGAGAACACATAGCGGATTCGCGGCTCATCCTCGTCCGGGAAGTAGAAATGGGGGCGGTAGACCGAGAGCATTCCGCGACGCCAACACTGGCAGAGCAAATCTCCCGCTTGCACGGCGAAAACAGTGTTTATGTCGTGCTTCAGAACGCTCGGAGTAATGTTACGAGAGGTCGCTTTACGAAACCGATCGCCTAGGTCTGCAAAGTTTCGAGCTGCTTCCTTCACGTGCCCGAGAAAGAAGACTAGTTCGTCAGCGTCTGCGGATGCGTTAACCCGAGAAAAGTTTGCCAACATATTTTCACCTCTCTTTACCGGGCCGGACGCGGCAGGCTTCGCCAAAGACAGGTGAAGAAGGCGACCACCTGCCGAGTCCGCATTGAAGGCCGGGGCGCTTGCAAGTCGCCTCGGCCGTCCCAATTGCTTAGTGTACCGTCGAGGGGCCCGACCAAGACAGCCCGTCTGGCGCGCAGGCACACGTTCAGTTCATCCTCTGGTACCGGTAGCTCTTGTCGCGCACGTGCTGATGGAAGCACTGGCCATGCGACTCGGCATTCATAGCCCTTGATAGACTTCGGGCGGCACATCGAAATATTGGTTCACAGCGCCGTTGGGGAACTCGACCTCCAAGACCCGCTGCTCCTGGTCGTATCCCACGGACCGCAACGCGGAAGAACGAACCGCCGATTCGCACCTAGCGAAGCATGCCGAAGTAGTTGAAGAGAATCACCGGCATGTGCGTTTCGGTGGACGATCCAGCGGTATAGTACGCGCCTCTTCCGCGACGTAACCAGTGACGAGCATCTGAGTCATCGGCACCTCGCCAGTCTTTGTAAGTAAAGTGCATCCCCCACGGCACCACTGGATTATCGGGCTCAATTGCGAGAACCTCCTTGTACTCTTGTATAGCACGTTCGTGCTGTTCGCCGTGTCTGTAAGCCTTAGCGATTGCCAATTTAAGCGGTACTTGAAGCGAGCTGGTCGTCGGTAGAGTGGTCAGATCTGACAGCGTCATCGCAACGCTGTGCTGGACCCAATAGTCATCTAGGTTTATTTCCTTTTCCAGCTTCAAGGCTTCCTGTAGCGGCAGCCAAGCATCTTTCTGGTGTCGATAAAGCATTTCGACGCCCAGGTTGTATTGCGCACTAAAATCCGCGGGATCAAGCGCCACCGCCATCTTGAAGTGGCCGATACTCTCCACCCAGTCGTCGTGTTTCGTGCAGAGACCACATATGACGTAAGCGGGAACGCTAGTCGGGTCCAGTTGTATCACTCTCTCACACAAATCCCTCGCAATCGCATGGTGGCCCTCCCTCGCTGGGGAGCCATCGAGAAGGAGAGCCAAGGCCAACCGAAGTAAGCTTTCCGTATTGTTGGGATCGTTTGCAACCGCTTTGCCGAATGCGGCCTGCGCGTTGTCAAAATTCCCGAGCTTGAAATGCACGTGTCCGCTCGCAATCCAGTAGCCGGTTCCCCTTCGTTCGTTTGGCACGGCTGTCAGCATTCGCAGCACGTCGCCCGTTTTATTAGCCCTGATTGCATCCCATATCTCTGCAAGCTTTACCGCATCGTCCTCTGTTGTGATTTGTTGATTCTCAGAGCCTATTCTCGCGTTGACCTGTGCCAGGGTGAGTGGCTGTTGCTGTTCGTTAAGCAAGCTGTTGATCGCACTTGCCGGTACTGCGAGATTGAGATTCTGCCCTCCTCGAAGAGAAGCCGTCGTGATTCCGATCACAGTTCCATTGGCCGCAAGAAGAGGTCCGCCGCTGGAGCCCGGACTTATTGCGGCATTGGTCTGAACATACAGGACGCCATCGAAATCCGGCAAACCACTTACAACACCTTCACTCAGCGTACCCGTCAATCCCAGAGGGTTGCCAATGGCGTAGACTCGAGTTCCCACCGCAGGCTTGGCCTTTGACAGTTGAAGATAGTCGTGCCCCGCTCCACCGATATCAAGGACGGCAAGATCATGAGCTTCATCGAGGCAGAGAACACCTCGCACGGCGGTCGTTGTGCCGCTACTCAAACGAACGGTCACCGTGTCAGCGCCGCGAATGACATGCAAGTTTGTCACCACCTGTCCATCGGGACTGACGAGGAACCCTGAACCAGAGGCAGCAAGCCTGCCGTTGCGGTCGTAGTTCTCAACACGAAGGGAACTAGGGGAGGCTCGCACATACAATTCCGAGGCCGAGAACTCTTCGTTGGCGTCAGCATGATGCGGCTTTGCGTCCAATGCGCCCGGCCGGTCGTCCAGTTCCAAGAGGGCTGGTATCTCGGAACCTCGCTGCGCCAACGGCTGTGGCGTGAGTGCAGAAACTTCCGGCTCGGTCGACCGTGCAACAACCGACGGCGATTGATCCTTCTCCGCCTGTTGCTGCGAGCCACCGCCCCAAAATGCGATAGTCCAGAGCAAGAGCAAGACGAACCCGGTGCCTGCGATGATCGCGACCCAGGTTGCGGGATGAATGCGGTACGGCTTCTCGGATGCCTCGTTGACTGCCGACGCTCTTGCGCCGTGGCGAACCGGACTTTCGCCGCCAACGCTCCTACTGGGCCCGCCGGACTTCCGCAGTACCGATGGTAGCGGGGGAGGTGCCGGTGGCTGTACTAGAGTAGCCTTGACCATTGACGAAGAAGAAGGCGGGGGCGGGGTTCGCTGGAATAGACCCCGGACCTGCTCAGCGCGTACCCAGTTGGCACTCTCACTTGGACGTACCAGCGTGTCTGGCCTGACGATGCCAGTTTCCGCTAGCCGGCGCAGTTCTTTCGAATCGATCGGCCCGGACTGCTGCCTCTGGGCGGTCTGATAAAACCATTGAGCCACCATGTTGAATCTCTACCTTTTTGACGCTAGGCCCGCCCGGAAACGAATGCCAAAAGGTAGGTAATGGCGACCGTCCCCAGCCCGGTTTAGCCCTCGAGGAGCGACCTCGACAAGTACCTGGCAGTTGCCAGTATATCCCCCAGCATTGGGTTCAGGCGACGGAGTACTCGAAAAACCGTTCAGCCCGCGCGCGCCCGCGCCTGAGGCTTCAGCGAGGGCGGAATGGCCCGAACGCGCACCTCCCCCTCTAGTCGGGAAGATGGAGGCTGTCTTCTGGCACGTAGCCCATACCCTAATAGTTTCCGGCCTATGGCGAAACTCAACCGTCCTGGTCGTCCACCATCTCAGCCAACAGCCCCCGTATCTCATCAATCGCCATCTTCTCACGCCGAACGTGCTCTTGATCAAAATCGCCAAGAGAGCGTTCGGTGGGCGACAGATCAATTGGAGGTTTACGAGTTTGCTCGACATTGCATCGTCCATAACCGAGGGGTTGTTCCAGAGAGAGCGAAACGACTGAATAAAGGCCAGCGCAACGTCCTCAAGCAATTCACACGCACAAGCAGTTTGGCAAATGAGCCTCGTTTACTGCCTAGCTCCCACCAAGCGAGAAATGCGTGTAGTCACGTAACCAGCCTTGGGCTTCTTCTGTTCAAGGCGGTTTCGAACCCTTTTCAGCTTTGCGACTTCATTCCCGAGTTGGCTTAAGACTACCGACGCATTGGGGAAACGGCCATATCCGAACCGTGCAGGGTTTGCTAGTCTATCTGGCCTTGCTCAGATCGTATCGCGAACTGGAGACCACAACCGAAATGCCGAAACTAACCGAATACCTGCACACAGCAGCGGCTGCCGAGTACATCGGTGTCGTTCAGAACACGCTTCGCAAATGGGCGGCGCGCGGTGACATTCCGATGCACCGGAATCCAGCGAACGGATATCGACTGTTCAAGCGAAGCGACCTCGACGGTTTTTTGAAGAAGACAGCCAAGCCAGTAAAACCCAAAGCGTAAATCAAAGCTCACGATGAGCCGGGACGCATCACGAAGGAACAGTACATGACCGGAGCCCAACAACGTGCCGCCCTGCAAAAGAAAATCTGGGACATCGCCAACGATGTTCGCGGTGCAGTGGACGGCTGGGACTTTAAGCAATACGTGTTGGGAACGCTGTTCTATCGCTTCATCAGCGAGAACTTTGCACTCTATATCGAGGCTGGTGACGAGAGCATTCGTTATGCCGAATTACCCGATAGTCGTATCTCACCAGAGATCAAAGACGATGCCATCAAGACCAAAGGTTACTTTGTCTATCCAAGCCAGTTGTTTGCGAACGTCGTTGAAACTGCTAATACCAACGAAAATCTAAACACCGATCTGGCGGCTGTCTTTGCTGCAATCGAATCATCCGCCAACGGCTACCCGTCGGAAGACGACATCAAAGGATTGTTCGCGGACTTTGACACTACCAGCAATCGATTAGGCAACACCGTCAAGGACAAGAACGAACGGTTGGCAAAGGTGCTGAAACGGGTGGCCGAGCTAGATTTCGGTGACTTCGAAGGGAGCCAGATCGATCTTTTCGGCGATGCATACGAGTTTTTGATCTCCAACTATGCAGCCAATGCGGGCAAGTCTGGTGGCGAGTTCTTTACGCCTCAGCAGGTTTCGAAGCTGATCTCGATGCTCGCGATGCACAAACAAACCAAGATCAACAAGATTCTCGATCACGCCTGTGGCTCCGGTTCGCTGTTGCTGCGAGCAAAGAAGCAATTCGATGCCCACATCATTGAAGAAGGATTCTTCGGCCAGGAGGTCAACCATACGACCTACAACCTGGCCCGTATGAACATGTTCCTCCACAACATCAACTACGACAAGTTCAACATCCGGCTCGGCAACACGCTGATCGATCCTCAGTTCGCAGACGAAAAGCCGTTTGATGCCATCGTCTCCAATCCTCCCTATTCGGTGAAATGGATTGGCAGCGACGATCCAACGCTGATCAATGACGAACGCTTTGCTCCCGCTGGAGTGCTGCCCCCCAAGTCGAAAGCCGATTTTGCGTTCGTACTTCATGCTCTCTACTACTTATCGAGCAAAGGCCGAGCGGCTATCGTTTGCTTCCCAGGCATTTTCTATCGAGGCGGAGCCGAGCAGAAGATCCGCAAGTATCTGGTGGACAACAATTATATCGAGACGGTGATTTCGCTCGCCCCGAATCTGTTTTACGGCACCACCATCGCCGTGAACATTCTGGTGCTGTCCAAGCACAAGACCGATACGACGACGCAGTTCATCGATGCCAGCGGTTTGTTCAAGAAGGAGACCAACAACAACACGCTCACCGACGATCACATCGAAACCATCATGCAGGTTTTCGATAGCAAGGCCGATGTCGACCACTTCGCTCAATCGGTCGCATTCGAGAAGATCGCTGGCAGCGACTATAACCTGTCGGTCAGCAGTTACGTCGAAGCCGAGGATACACGTGAGCGCGTGGACATTGCCAAGCTCAACGTCGAGTTGAAAACGACCGTCGCCAGGATCGATCAGTTGCGATTGGAGATCGACACGATTGTCGCGGAGATTGAAGGCAAGGAGGTCGAGGCATGAGCGACGTTTGTTTCATAAACAAACTGCTGGCAGACGCTGAGGTGGAATGGCTACCACTACGTGAATTAGCGAAGATCAAGCATGGGAAAGATTGGAAGGGATTGAGTGCAGGCGAGACTCCCGTGTATGGCTCAGGCGGGGTCATGGGATACGTTGACACATGGTCTTATGATCAGCCGAGTGTTCTGATTCCTAGAAAGGGATCAATAACCAACATCTTCTACGTTGACACGCCGTTTTGGAATGTTGACACCATCTACTACACCGAGATAAATGAGACGAAACTTCTACCGAAGTATCTGTACCATTTCATCAACACAATTGACATGATGGCATTGGATACAGGTTCGGGCCGGCCAAGTCTTACTCAAGCCATCTTGAACGAAATCAAAATCCCGATTCCCTGTCCATCGAACCCGAATAAATCGCTGGAGATTCAGGGCGAGATCGTCCGCATTCTGGACACCTTTACCGAGCTGACCGCCGAGCTGACCGCCGAGCTGACCGCCGCAAAAAACAATACAACTACTATCGCGATCAGTTGCTCCGTTTTGAGGATGGCGATGTCGAATGGAAAACGCTGGGGGAGCTGGCAGAAAATCTAGATTCCCAGAGGAAACCAATAACGAGCGGGTTAAGGGACCCTGGAAGCATTCCATATTATGGAGCTTCAGGGATCGTCGATTACGTCAAAGACTATATCTTTGATGGAGATTACCTTCTAGTTTCCGAAGATGGAGCAAACCTGCTGGCGCGTAGTACACCGATCGCATTTAGCGTGAGCGGGAAATGCTGGGTGAATAACCATGCACATGTTCTCAAATTCGTTAGCTACGCCGAAAGACGATACGTTGAATACTATCTCAACAGCATTGACCTAACACCGTACGTCTCTGGGGCCGCTCAGCCGAAGCTCAACAAGAGGAATCTGGAAAGCATCGCCGTTCCGAATCCATCGCCCGAAGAGAAGATTCGCATTGTCTCCATCTTGGATAAATTCGACGCGCTCACGAGCTCGCTCACCGAAGGCTTGCCACGTGAGATTGAATTGCGGCAACGACAGTACGAGTACTATCGCGACCTGCTGCTGAGCTTCCGCGAACCCGAAGAGGTGGAAGCATAAAATGAGCCAGACGTTAGCGGAAATCGCCCAACAGTTAAGCACACCGAAGACCGTAAGGAAACACGTACCTCTCACAACAAAAGAAGTTGAAGAGGTCAGGCCCCTCCCCAAGGTACAGCTTATCTACGCGTTCAATGGTATGGGGAAAACGCGATTGTCACGGGAATTCAAGCGGATGATCGCCTCTGCAAATGCTGTCGAGAACGTTGTCGATCCCAACGTCGGGACGGAAGAAATCGGACTCTCACGCGACAAGATTCTCTACTACAACGCATTTACCGAGGACCTGTTCTACTGGGACAACGACTTAGCCCTCGATGCCGAACCGAAACTGAAGATCCAACCAAACACATTCACGGATTGGATTTTGCGGGATCAGGGTCAGGACCAGAACATCATCACCAATTTCCAGCGGTACGCAAACGACAAACTCACGCCGCGATTCAACTCCGAATACGAGAAGGACGAAGACGATGGCAACACAGTAAAGATGATCAAGGTCAGAGCATTTTCAGAGGTAACGTTCACCCTTGAGACCGGCGACAACGTCCACTCCGGCAATCTTAAAATCTCCAAGGGCGAAGAAAGTTGTTTCGTCTGGAGCGTCTTTTACACATTATTGGAACAGGTAATCACGATCCTCAACGTTGCCGAACCAGCAGGGCGATTGCGCCACGCTGGGTAATATGCGATAACTGGGGCGTGTATTGTTCGTGTACTCAAGGATGGGCCTTGA
>CAKQNH010000028.1 GCA_934255105.1 uncultured Pirellulaceae bacterium | reverse complement strand
CCTTCGAGCTTAAAGAGTAGATTGGCGCGCATGGCGTCGATGCTCTCTTCAAACAAGCGATGGTTGCGCGAGGCCTGTCTGCCACCTGGGATTTTGACAATCTCACCAAGAACAGGCCGATCGGTACTGAAGTCGATGCTGCGTGAGCTGGTCAAGCGCTTCGTTAGAAACTCGATTAAAACCGCGAGGGCGAAGGGCATGAAGAAAGTCGCTATAGCCGCCAAGGCTATCTTTTTGATAGGGATTTCTTCAATGGGCCATGATGGCGGCTTGGCTGCGGCCATAGTACTGACACTGCTGCCGCGTCCACGTTCGGTTCTGAGCACGGCAAGGCGATTATTGAGTTGGCCGAGGATGGCGGCGGCCTGTTCATAGTCCTCGCGAGCGAAGAAGATTTCAGCAGTTTCTCCTCCCAGTTTTTCTAGGCGTTGCTTTTCCGCGTCGTAATCCGAGGCGACGGCCTCGGCCCTAGCCCTGATATTTGCAAGCTGCGTTTTTAGGTCCTGAATCAGTCGCACTTTGCTGGCGGCACTCTGTTCGGCCAACACCATTACAATAGTTCCGCGCGCCTGCTGGCGGGCCTGCTCTTCGGCAAGTGCCAACTCACCTTCCAGGCGTTTCAGGTCTTCTTTCCATGTCTGGTAGCGTTGCTCCCACATAGCGGCTGAGCCGCGTCTTTCCAGCTGGCGAATTTTCTCTTCGACGTCGCTGATCGACACTTTAATCTTCTGCACTTGTCGATCATTAGCGACAAACTCTTCAACTTTGAGAGGATCAAGGGCCGATTCATTGATATCTGGCTCCTCTTGCGACTCGAGTACTTTAAGCCGCGCGACCAGGATGGTTTCCTCAGCCTGGAGATTTGCCAAAGTGCTGCGAATTTCGCCAATTTTCGATGCATCGTTAGCCAACGCACTGGTTGCTTTGAACGGATCATAGCCTTGAGCGGCTCTGGTCAAATCGGAGAGAGTCGCACGCAGGTTCTCAACGTTCCGCTTCCACTGTTCGATTGGCTGAGCCAACCAGCGTTCGACATTCCCCATGCGGTCGTCGTCAAAGCGGCGACGGACCTGCAGGTACGACTCGGCAATTGCATTACACACCGCAGCAGCCATTTCCTTGTCGGTCTCGCGATACGAAATAGTCAGTAGATTCTCGGTGCCCGCGTTACCGATCTGCAGCTGCTCTCGAATGCGGCGTTCAGCCGTGGCAGGATCGGCCAAGCTAGGAGCGAGCTTCAGGGCATCGTTAGCCAAGACAGGATCTAGGACGATGGCATTGGTGATCAACTGGCGCTCGCTGCGAGATAGGTCGCGAGTGGCTGATCCCACCGTCTGCGACAAGACATAATCGCGATTGGCTTCCAGGATGTGGGTGGCTTCGTATTCGGGAACAAACGAGTACCAAACAGATGAGCCAGCGACAGTAGCCAAAATGACACCCAGAGGCAACACCCATCCCCAGTGCTTGCGGAATGCGACCCACAGTAGCCACGGATCGAATGCGCCTTTGCTGGCGGTTGGCGTATGCTTTCCAGCAGAACTATTTTGCATGTTGTTTCAATTTCATGTTGAGCGTCGCGGGTCTATCGCTTGGGTGTGGAGTATGCCAATCCCTGGCTTAGACAGCAGCCCTTGCGTCTGCGAAGGGCGCTCGAAATCTTGATCGATCTTGCGCAACGATCGATCCGGCTGACTTGTCAATCGATCCAGAGCTCTCGCTTAAAACAGTTCCTGTGGCGAACAGTGGTCATGTCCTACTACTGAGCTACCAGTCTGCGCTGCAGCATGGTGACTTCTAGAGGTCGATACAGATGCTCCCAGAACTGCTTGACGCCAAAAAACATGGCGGCGCCGGCGAGGATCATGGCGACGCCTAACAGATCGTGAACTTGGTGGGCCCATAGGGGATCGAGCCAGTAGTAAGCCAGGCCGGTGCCGAGCACCCGCAGCACGTTGACTGCGATGGCGATGGGGATGCAGCAGGCCACGATGATCAACCGATCGAGCCAGCAGCGATCGGAAAGAATCATGAAGAAGAAGCCCATGGCTACCATCCCCATGAGGATCCTCAGACCGGAGCAAGCCTCTTCGACCATCAGCTGCTGCTCGCCGAGCCAAATCGTATTTCCCTCGGGAATGGCCACAAAGCCCATGGTCTGCAGGGCCATGGTACTTAACGTTGTAGCGACTCCCTGCAGCCGAAAGCTCAGCAGCGACTCGGCTTGGTAGGGCAGCGGCGTCATCAGCAACAAAAATACTACGGCAGGCCAGGCCCAAAATAGGACTTGCCGCCCGAGCATCAGCCACACTAGCCCGCCGACCCAGGGGACGAGCGTCCAGCCGTCGAGAAAATCCATATAGGCCAGCCGCCCAACGATGCGCAAGGCTACGGCCAGCAATAACAAAATCACGCCAGCCCAACCCACCGAGACAGCTTTGCCGGGGAACGAATCGCGGCGGAAGTAGAGCAGCAAAGCGGCCAAGGGAGCCACGATGTAGCCATGGGAATAGTCTGGCTCAGTCCGCCACTGCTCTTCCATCCACACCAGCGTCGGCCAATAGGCCCAGGCGGTCAGCCCGGCCAAAGCCAGCAGAATTCCCCATATCGCGTTGCTGACTGGCTGCGTTGGCGCTGTCGATTGCTTAGGGACCGCCGCTGCCTGCTCTAGTTTCTGAGCCGGCCGCTGGGACTTGCGTGCGGACCGCTCAAGTTTCTCGCTCGACCGCGGGGACTTGGCCGCCACTGGGGCGGGTTGGCCGCGGTGAGCGGACTCTGCATCGCCACCCTTCCGCTGGAGCGATCGCGCGGCTGGTGACAGCGTGCCGACAGGATTAGGTCTACGTTGTTTTTTTCTTCCCATTTTGCTTGCTTTTGTGCTCGAACGTCTCTTTAATGTCACAAAGCATCTGAATCCCTTCAGTTGAGACGGACTTCGTTCCTGTGGGTGGCTTGTGTGCCACCTTGCTGGAGTTAGAAAGTAGTGCTTTTGAACGTTCGGCGAGTTCCAGGCTAGTGAGGCTTTCTGCCGCACCCATGAGAGCTAGAGATAGTTCTTCCAGCCGTTTTTCCTCGTCCGTTTGAAGTAAGTGCTATTTTAGCACATGTGGGGATTCGTCAAGCTTATTAGGAGTTGCAAGTTCAAGATTTGGGCAATTAAACTTGACAGACAGCAAAACATCATCGCGCCCGTTAGCAGGCCGTGCGACAGCTTGTTTTTAGGGCTTGCTCAACAATAACATCCCTAGTTGCAATGAAGGACCAGACGCTCTCCAGCAGACAAGTGGAGTGCTATGAAGTGCCTTCACCTGCGCAGGCCGCGGCTAACGGCTGGTTGGCGGGGTGGTGCTCCAGCGTGCCTCGCCCTTGGCATGGTAGCCTCATGCGCTGCGGCCTACTACGGTTCGGCGTTAAACAATTCAGCCTGCCGAATTCGTTTATGGGAATGGGTCGGTACTGCGAGCCCCGGAAGACGCTCAATGCGGCCTTATGTCGCGCACCTGCTCACCCCAATTGCGTATACTATGCGCTTCTGCTGGGCCGTAGGGCATGCGTTGCCCAGTAGCTTGTTGGCCGCGTTTGGGCCGCGTTTCTCAGGCGAAGGATTCCGGAAATGAATAGACTCGTAGGCGAGCGGCCATGCGTTCGCGTTTGCGGCAGCTGTCATGTGAGAGTAGTGACTCGCGCTCTGAAACTAGCTGCTGGACCTACGGCGACTGTGCGACTGGCGACTGTGCCACTGGCGACTGTGCGACTGGCGACTGTGCCACTGGCGACGCTGCGACTGCTGACCCTGCGACTGCTGACCCTGCGACTGGTAATGATCTTGGTGGTGGGCTCAGGCGGCGTGGCCCACGCGCAGTTGTCGGTGCTCTCCGAGGGAGACCGGCTTGGACAGTGGCGGTCGTCGCAGTTGGAATCGCTGCGGCAGCAGTTGGCCGATCCCAAGCTGGCGGAGGCTTTGAAGGGCGAGCTGCAGGCACAGCTCAAATGGCTCACGGCCTGGCAGCCGGGTAGTCTGGGCGAGCAGCCGCTGTGGGCTCCGGAAGCGCAAGTCCAGCCCTGGGTGGAACCGTCGCTCGACCCAGCTGGACTGGCCGGCGATCTGCGCCAGCGACTGCTCGGGCCCGGCGCACAGCCTACCGCGGCCGATACCCACGAGCTGAAGGACTTGCTGACCAAACACCCTGAAGATCTCGGCGTGCGGCAATTGCATCTGCACTGGCTCGATCAAGCCCAGTATCGCAAGCTCTACTCGCAGGAGATCGCGCGGGCAGCCGCAAAGGTATTGTCGCTGCTGGCCAGTCAGGCCGAGCCCGATGCGCAGACTGAGCGGGCGCGCACCTTCTGCCTGTATCGGCTCGGTCACGCGCTGGTTTATCGCGAGCTGCCCGATGTGCTCGCGAGGCAGCCTATGGATGAGAGTGAGATCAAGCGAAACGGGGCCGAACTGTGGGGCGTGTACCACGAGCTAAAGGAGCTGGTCCCCGAGCACCGCCCGGAGTTCGTGCTGCTGGACGCACGCATGCTGCGCCGCGATCATTGGAATGGCCAGGCGCTGGTGCTGCTGGAAGACTTCGGTGGACAAATTCCTGTGCAGTGGTATCTGAAGAAACGCCGCGACATTCTGCGCGACTTGGGATGGGATGGCCCGGCCGAGGAAGCCGCGGCGATCTACGCGGCTAAATTTCCCGAGGCGGTGGCAGGCGAGTCGGCGCCGCAGTAGCCGCGCGTGAACGGCTCTGCCGGTCTAGACTGATGGCCTGAGGAACAGGAGCATCGGAATAGCGGACGCGCATGCGAGCAAGTTTCCAGCCAAAAATTGCAGCGGACATTTTCACGCCGGCAACGAATTTCAAGCGTAGTTTGAGTTGGTCGTAAAACTCAGTGGCAGCCTGGCGGTCGATCTGCTTATCCAGTGGCTGGGCCGACGCCGTTAGGCCGGGTCGCTGGCTCGTTGTTGAGAAACTTGGCCGCTGGCAGAACTGGCGTTGTCAGAACGGCCCTCACTCGTAATCATATATGGCAGAAGTTGCGACCCGCGCAGGCTGATGCTACAGCTTGTTGGCTGGGGTGAGTGTGACTTCCATTGAGGCTGGTATCCCGCGGTTGAATCTCGTATTGCCGCGGGATTATTTTGGCGACGACTTTGTGAAATGTTTCACAAAGTTCCGCTGTGAGCCGTCAGCGGGGCTCTGCTTGTGGAATATCTGCTACGTGATTAATGAATCAAAGCCCGTCTTGGGCTGTGGTGTTACAAAGGCTGAAGAACGATGGTCGAAAGGTTTGAAATCGGTCGTGGTTTGGCGGTGCCAATCGACGGCGAGCCGGAGCAGAAGATCGATGTCAAAGACGTTTCGCGAGTAGCGATTCTGGGGGAAGACTACGTCGGCATGCGGCCGACGCTGCTGGTCTCCGAAGGGGACCGCGTCGAGCTAGGGCAGCCGATCTTCTCAGACAAAAAGACCGAAGGGGTGATCTACACGGCCCCGGCTGGCGGCGTGGTCCAGTCGATCAACCGCGGCGAAAAGCGGCGTTTCCTGTCGCTGATTATCGATAAGGACGGCAATCAAGAAAGCCGCTCCTTTGCCTCGCACGACCTGGGTCAGCTTAGCGGGCTGGAGCGATCGGCCGTCGTGGAGCAGCTGACCTCATCGGGCTTGTGGACTGCCCTGCGCACCCGGCCATACAGCAAAGTTCCGTTGCCCAGCTCGGTGCCACAGGCCATCTTCGTCAATGCCATGGACACCAATCCATTGGCCGCGGATCCAGCCCCGATTGTGGCGGACCGGTTAGAGGACTTTAAAGCCGGCTTGGACGTACTGGCGCGATTGACCGAAGGCTCAGTCTACGTGTGCCGCGCACCCAAGTCGAATGTGCCGGGCGAGACGCAGCGCAAGGTGACTGTGGCCGAGTTCGATGGCCCGCATCCAGCCGGGTTATCTGGGACCCATATGCACTTTCTCAAGCCGGCGGCTCCGGGGCATGTGAACTGGTATGTGAACTACCAGGATGCAATCGCAATTGGACGCTTGTTTTTGTCCGGGCGGCTCGATCCGGTGCGGATCGTATCGCTGGCTGGTCCGGTGGTCAGCCGGCCGCGTTTGCTTCGCACGCAGCTGGGCGCCTCACTGGCAGAGCTCGTCGCTGGCGAACTACAGGGCAGCGACAACCGCGTGGTCTCCGGCTCCGTGTTGTGTGGCCGAACATTCAAAGAAGTGACGGGCTATCTGGGTCGCTACCATTTGCAGATTTCTTGTTTGGCGGAGGGATCGCAGCGCGAATTCTTGGGCTGGCAACAACCCGGCTTCGATAAGTTTTCAGTCACGCGTGCCTTTGCGTCGGCTTGGACGGGTACTCGCAAGCTGCCGCTGACGACCAGCTTAGGTGGCAGCGAGCGGGCGATGGTTCCGATCGGTAGTTACGAAAAAGTGATGCCCCTGGACCTGCTCCCCACGTTGCTGTTGCGATCGTTGATTTCTCGCGACACCATCTCGGCGCAGCAGTTGGGCTGTTTGGAGCTAGATGAAGAGGATCTAGGCTTGTGCACTTTCGTTTGCCCCGGCAAATACGAATATGGCGAAATACTGCGAGACAATTTGCTCATGATTGAGAAAGAAGGTTAGTGTTTCGATGAAGTTTTTGCGCGACATGCTCGATAAAGCCCACCCGCTATTTGACAAAGGTGGCAAGCTCGAGAGGTTATATCCTCTTTACGAAGCTCAGGACACGTTCCTATATACCCCTGGTCTAGTGGCCAAGGGGCTGACGCACATCCGCGATGCAATCGATCTCAAGCGCATGATGACCATGGTGGTCGTGTCGCTGATCCCGTGCGTGCTGATGTCCTTTTGGAATACCGGCTATCAAGCCAACCTAGCTATTACAAGCCTCGTCAATGCGGGGCTGGAGCCAGCTTTTGACTGGCACCACAACCTGCATGCGATGCTCGGCTTAGCGCATAATCCGAGTAGCTTTTTAGACAATTTTGTCTATGGCATGATCTACTTTCTGCCCGTGTACATCGTGTGTATGGCGGCCGGTGGGATCTGTGAGGTCATTTTCAGTGTGGTCCGCGGCCACGAGATCAACGAGGGCTTTCTGGTCAGCGGGCTGTTGTTTCCACTGACACTGCCACCGGACATTCCGCTGTGGCAGGTGGCTATCGGCATCATGTTTGGCGTGGTTGTTGGCAAAGAGATTTTTGGCGGAACCGGGCGCAACTTCCTCAACCCGGCGTTGACGGCGCGAGCCTTTTTGTACTTCGCCTACGCCGGCCAAATTAGCGGTGACCGAGTGTGGACCGCAGCCAACTATATCCATGACGGCAAGGTCGATGGTTACTCAGGCGCCACCGCACTGGGGCAATTAGGTCAGCTAAAGATGGCTGATATGGCGCATTACGGTACTCCTATTGAATCGCTACAGCACATTGCTACCACCGGAGGCGAGACCAGCATTTCTTGGTGGGCCGCGTTTTTAGGAACGATCCCAGGTTCGATGGGCGAGACCAGTGTGGTTGCCTGTTTGATCGGAGCCGTCATTTTGATAGCTACCGGAATTGGTTCCTGGCGGATCATGGCCGGCGTGTGCGTGGGAGCCTTGGCGTTTTCCTCGCTGCTTTATGTCATCGGCAGCGATACCAATCCGATGTTTCAAGTGCCGCCCTGGTGGCATTTGGTGTTGGGCGGTTTTGCATTTGGAACCGTGTTCATGGCAACTGACCCGGTGAGCGCGTCGATGACTGAGACCGGCAAGTGGTATTACGGAGCCCTAATTGGGGCGATGACCATCTTGATTCGGGCGATCAACCCAGCCTTTCCGGAAGGGATCATGTTGGCCATTCTGTTCGGCAATGTGTTCGCTCCGCTGATCGATTATTTCGTGGTTCAAGCCAACATCAAACGGAGGGCAGCCCGCTATGCCACCTAAAGATTCAATCGCCAATACACTGATTGTATCGCTGACCTTATGCATCGTTTGTTCGCTGCTGGTCAGCGGTGCTGCCGTGGCGCTCAAGCCACGCCAGGAAAAAAATAAGCTGCTCGATCGCCAGAAGAACATCGTATCTGCTGCCGGTCTGGGCGATCCCAAGAAGATGAGCGCTGAAGAGCTGGGTGACCTGTTCGACAAGCGTGTCAAACGCGTGCTGGTCGACTTGGACAGTGGCAAAGTGGTCGAAGAGACAGACCCAGCCTTTGATCCCCGCAAAGCCGCCAAAGATGACAAGCTCAACGAATCGATCGAGAGCCAGTTCGATATTGGCATCGCCAAGCGCGAAAAGCAGACTTGGGTTTATCAGGTGCTCGATGAGGATGGCCAGATCGAAGAGGTGGTATTGCCGATCTACGGCATGGGGCTGTGGTCCAGGCTGTATGGTTACGTAGCCGTCGATAAAGATATACGGACGATCAAGGGCTTGACCTACTACGAGCACGGCGAGACGCCCGGCTTGGGAGGCGAGGTTGAGAATCCAGCTTGGAAATCCAAGTGGATCGGCAAGCAGATTTGGAAAGAGGACGCGCCTCGCGAGGATGCGAATTTAATGGTTGGCGTAGCCAAGGGAGCGCCGCCGGCTGAAATGGCAGATTACATGGTCGACGGCCTGTCCGGGGCGACGATCACCAGTCGCGGTGTTGATTCCATGCTCAAGTATTGGTTCAGCGACGATGGCTTTGGACCTTACCTGAGAAGCTTGGTCACTAAAACAGAAGGAGCCGCCGATGGCAGCCCCAACAGCTAAAGACGTATTGCTCAAGCCGATCTTTGACAATAATCCGATCGGTTTGCAGATCCTGGGAATTTGCTCTGCCTTGGCCGTAACCACGCAAATGGGCACGGCCGTGGTGATGAGCATCGCGGTGACTTTGGTTACGGCCTGTTCGAGCGCCGCCGTGAGCATGATTCGGCATCGTATTCCCAGCAGCATTCGCATCATCGTGCAGATGGTAGTTATCGCTTCGTTGGTAATCTTAGTCGATCAATTGCTCAAAGCCTTCCTGTACGACATCAGCAAACAGCTCAGCGTGTTTGTAGGCTTGATCATCACTAACTGTATTGTCATGGGCCGGGCCGAGGGCTTCGCCATGAAGAACTCACCGGGCATGAGTTTCTTGGACGGCATCGGCAACGGGCTGGGCTACAGTTTCATCCTGGTCGTCGTGGCCTTCTTCCGCGAGCTGCTGGGAGCCGGGTCGCTGTTTGGATACAAACTGCTGGGCACCGTGTCCGACGGTGGTTGGTACAATCCCAACGGGCTGATGTTGCTAGCCCCGAGCGCCTTTTTCATCATCGGCGCCATCATTTGGATCAATCGCATTTTCAAACCCGAACAGATTGAGGAGGCTTAGCGCCATGGTTGAAGAATATCTGAGTCTGTTCCTCAAGTCGGTCTTCGTTGAGAACCTTGCGCTGACCTTCTTTCTCGGGATGTGCACCTTCATTGCTATCTCCAAGAATGTCAGCACGGCGATCAGTTTGGGCATTGCGGTAATGGTCGTGCAGGGCATTACTGTGCCGGTCAACAATTTGCTCTATCAGTACGTGCTCAAGGAAGGTGCCCTGGCTAGGACACTGGGAGATAGTGCTTACGCCTCAGTGGATCTGACCTTCCTGGGACTGATTTCATACATCGGTGTGATCGCGGCCATCGTGCAGATCATGGAGATGGTCTTGGACCGCTTCTTCCCGCCGCTCTACAACGCGCTGGGGATTTTCCTGCCGCTGATTACGGTCAACTGCGCTATCCTCGGCGGCTCGCTGTTCATGGAGCAGCGCGATTACAACTTTGGTCAGAGCATCGTGTTTGGCGTCGGCTCAGGACTCGGCTGGGGGCTTGCCATCGTTGCCTTGGCCGCGGTTCGCGAGAAGTTGCGCTACAGCGACATTCCGCCAGGCTTGCGTGGCTTGGGCATCACGTTCATCACGGTGGGCTTGATCTCGATGGCCTTTATGGCCTTTTCTGGTATCCAACTGTAGACTACACACCCACTCATTTAACCTTGCTAAATAGCGGAGCTGAGACATATGTCTGGCCCAATCATCGTTTTCCTTGGCGTGCTGGTATTCACCGTCATCGTCATCGTGCTGGTGTTCCTGATTCTTGGTGCGCGGCGGATGTTGGTTCCCTCCGGACCGGTCCACCTTGAGATCAATGAGAGTAAGGAATTGACCATCCCTGCCGGCGGTAAGCTGCTTAACGCCCTGTCGGACAACGGCATTTTCGTGTCGAGCGCTTGCGGCGGTGGTGGCACCTGCGCGCAGTGCCTGGTGCGTGTGCTCGAAGGGGGCGGCGAGATCCTAGATACCGAACGCGGCCACATCAATCGCAAGGAAGCCCGCGAGGGCTACCGATTGAGCTGCCAAGTATCTGTCAAACAAGACATGAAAATTGAAGTGCCGCCGGAGGTTTTCGAAACCAAAAAGTGGGTCTGTACTGTGCGCAGCAATGTCAACGTGGCCACCTTCATCAAAGAGTTGGTGCTGGAATTGCCCGAGGGCGAAGAGGTGGGTTTCAAGGCTGGGGGTTACATCCAGATCGAAGCTCCACCGCACGTCGTGCACTACAAAGACTTCGCCATCGAGGAGAATTTCCGCGAGGACTGGGATAAATACGATGTGTGGCGTTATACGTCGAAGGTGGACGAGCCGGTGATTCGGGCTTACTCCATGGCCAACTATCCAGGCGAAAAAGGGATCATCATGCTCAACGTGCGGGTGGCCTCGCCACCGCCGCGCGCGCCCGAAGGAACGCCACCAGGCCAGATGAGCTCCTATATCTTCAGTCTCAAGCCCGGGGATAAAGTCACCATCTCAGGACCCTATGGTGAATTCTTCATCAAGGATACCAAAGCCGAAATGGTGTACATCGGCGGTGGTGCCGGTATGGCGCCGCTACGCAGCCACATTTTCGAGCTGTTTAGGAATCTGAAGACAGACCGCAAGGTTTCCTACTGGTACGGTGGCCGCAGCAGCCGGGAGTTGTTCTACATCGATCACTTCCGCAAACTGGAAGAGGAATTCCCTAACTTCCAATTCAATATTGCCCTCTCGGAACCTAAACCCGAGGACAATTGGACTGGTTACGTGGGCTTCATCCACCAAGTCGTACTAGAGAACTACCTCAAGAATCATCCGGCTCCGGAAGATATTGAGTATTACCTGTGCGGACCACCGATGATGAACGCGGCAGTTTTCAAGATGTTGGACGACCTAGGTGTTGAGTCGGACAACATCGCTTACGACGACTTTGGCGGTTGATGTGGCAACCAACTTGAGCCGAGATCGTTCAGCGGTCGTGCTGCACACTGTCAAAGGAATACGCGACATGCTTCGGCTCAGTTACTTAACCCGCTTGCGTAGTAAGCCGCTGACTGATGAGTCTCCAATCGGTGGTCGCCGGGCTTATAGTCTGACGCGCAGGCGGTGCGGGCTGTGGTTAGTCGCTGCGGGCTGGTTGATCGTTGGCATGAGCCTGAGCGCTTGCAATCGCCCGCGTCAGGTGTCCGTGCTGCATGCCATCTCGGGCCAGACCATGGGTACGACCTACTCAGTCAAACTGGGACCGTCTGCAGAGCCCGTCGACTTGCTGCAAGTTTCCGCAGCGATCGAAAAGGAACTGGCAAGCGTCAACGCGCAGATGTCGACCTATCTGACGACATCAGAATTGTCGCGTTTCAATCAACATAGCTCCGACGATTGGTTTGAGGTATCGCCCGAGACGGCCGAGGTGGTCGAGTTGTCGCTGCAGTTAGCTAAGCTGTCCGATGGGGCCTTTGATGTCACCGTCGGTCCGTTGGTCGATCTGTGGGGCTTCGGTGCTGCTGGTCGCCATACTCGCGTGCCTAGCCAAGCTGAGATTGATCAGACGCTGCAGAGTGTGGGAGCCGACAAGCTACAGGTTCGGCTGACCCCCCCTGCTCTACGCAAGACGCATCCGGCTCTACATGTCGATCTGTCGGCTATCGCTAAAGGCCATGGGGTCGATCGAGTGGCGGCCGTGCTCGAGGGATTGAATTTCACTTCCTATTTCGTGGAAATCGGTGGCGAGGTTCGCACTAAGGGGAAGAAACCCAGTGGCCAAGCTTGGCAGATTGGCATCGAGCTTCCCAGCTCCGAGGAACGCAGCGTGGAACGAGTGATCGCGCTGACCGATCAAGCCTTGGCGACGAGTGGCAATTACCGCAACTACTTCGAAGTCGACGGGCGACGTTATTCGCATACGATCAATCCTAAAACGGGTTGGCCTATCGATGATCCCATCGTCTCAGCATCCGTATTGGCAGACAATTGTGCATTGGCTGACGGTGTAGCTACCGCGATGATGTCCGCCGGTTTTGAAGCCGGGCTCGAACTAGCCCAGCGGCAGGGATGGGCGGTCATGCTCGAACGCGCGACGCCCGAGGGCGGATTCGAAACGCTTCAGAGCTCAGCATTCGAACTGCGGGCTGAGCTGGTAGAATAGAGTTACTGCCACCGCATCGTTTACAGAAGATATTCAGGGAGCCATCGCATGCTCAATTTGATAATTATATTCGCCGTGACTGCCTTGGCCTTTGGCCTGGTCATAAGTCTGATGTCGGTAGGCGTCATGATGGGCCGGCGCGCGATTCAGGGCAGCTGTGGCGGCCTGGGGTCGCGGCAAGGCGAACAGGGAGGAAGCTCCTGCTCGCTGTGCTCGAATCAAGATTCTGGTTGTCGCGACCTCCGGCGGAACGTGCGGAATGGTACTCAGGGACACTCCCTAGCGGGTGCGAGCCCTTCCAAGGCAGATAATTGTGAACTGGATTGCCAAGTCGAGGGATGCACTGACGAGCAAATCGAGGCCTGCAAGCATTAATAGTGATGCGGCAGTTTCCGTTGCTGTCAACTGTCGGCTCACCGCATCGCTTGTAGCGTTGATCCGCCCGCATTCAGACGAAACTGGGCGTTGCCCGTACGGCCCGATCGTGCTAGTTTAGTATCCACCTCTAGAGGAGTCGCGGGCATCAGCTGCCGAGCTTTTCGAGCTCGGAGATCCCGCTTCCTATTTCCTGTTTTAGCTGGACAAAGAAAGCGCCTACATGTCTTCCGATCGCAAATACAAGCTCGAATACATTTGGCTCGACGGTTATCTACCGGAACCCAACCTGCGCGGCAAGACAAAAATTGTCGACAAGGCTCCCAAGTCGGTCGCGGACTGCGATGTCTGGGGATTTGACGGCAGCTCAACTCGTCAAGCCGAGGGGAAAAGTTCGGACTGCGTTCTTCAGCCCGTAGCGTTGTACCCTGACTCGGGCCGTAAGAACGGCTTCTTAGTGATGTGTGAGGTTCTGATGCCTGATGGCAAGACACCGCATCCGTCCAATTTCCGCTCGACCGTTGCCGAGGATCCCGATCTGTGGATCGGTCTGGAGCAAGAGTACTTCTTCACCGAAGGGGGGCGGCCGCTGGGTTTTCCCGTCGACGGCTACCCTGCTCCGCAGGGCAGATACTATTGCGGCGTAGGTTACGAATCGATGGGAGATATCGCGCGACAGTTAGTCGATGAACACCTGGATTTGTGCTTGGATGCCGGCATTAATCATGAGGGGATCAATGCTGAGGTAGCCAAGGGGCAGTGGGAGTTCCAAGTCTTTGCCAAGGGATCGCGCAAGATAGGGGACGATATGTGGATTGCACGCTACCTGCTGCTGCGGTTAGCAGAGAAGTACGGGCTGGGAGTCGAATTGCACTGTAAGCCGATCAGTGGCGACTGGAACGGATCGGGCATGCACTGCAACTTCTCTACGAAGTTCATGCGTGAGGAGGGTGGCGAGGCATATTTCACCAAGCTCATGGCGGCCTTTGAAAAGTTTGCAAATGAGCACATTGCAGTCTATGGACCCGATAATCACTTGCGGCTGACAGGCCTGCACGAGACTCAGTCGATCGACAAGTTCAATTGGGGCGTGGCCAATCGCGGTGCATCGATTCGCGTACCACATTCGTTCATCAACAACGATTACAAGGGATACATAGAAGACCGTCGTCCGAACTCGCAAGCCGACCCGTACAAGATCGTGTCGCGCGTACTGAGGACGATTCAGTCGGTCGCTTAACCCACATATGCAAGAAGCAAAAAATACGCAGCGAGCGCTGGTGCGAATTGGTTTCGACGGGCGTGTGTACAAACTTTTCCGTGGTCCACACGCCGATACGCGTTTCGCAAACGAAGTTCGCGTACTGCAGTATTTGGAAGCTCGGCGGTGCCCTTTCGTGCCGCGCCTGCTGGATTTTTCTCCAGACACGCTTGAGATTGTCACGTCCAATTGTGGCGCTCGAGTGCAGCACATTACTGAAGAGCGCGTCAAAGAGTTGTTTGACGAACTGGAGAAGTACGGTGTACGGCACGACGATCCGTTTTCGCGGAATATTACCTATCGGGCTAGCGATGGGATATTCTGTGTGATCGATTTCGAGTTCGCTGAGATCATCGGCCAACCCATCGAAATTCCCCAGGTACCGGTGGTTGAGCGAGAGTCGGCCGCGGAGCTTTTGCGTTGGTCGGGGACGACACATCCCGGCCGCTTCCGGCCCAACAACGAAGATCGTTTTTTGGCCTTGCTCTTGGACAAGCAGGGCATTCGCTATCTGGGCAAATCGGGCGAGGCATCGGTCGACAAGAACGACTGCATTTTTGCAGTAAGCGATGGTATGGGAGGAGAGCGCTCGGGCGAATTTGCCAGCCGTATCGCGATCGAGAAGATCACCATGCAGCTGCCCAAGCAGTTCGGTCTGGGCGAGGATCGCTTCTCCGCATACAGCCACGATATTTTGGTGGAGCTGTTCAAGAGTATCCACGACGACATGCTCAAGCTCGGCCGCTACGATGAGAACTGTCTGAATATGGGCGCGACGTTGACGTTAGCCTGGTTCCGTCGCGGCCGCGTTTACTTTGGGCACATTGGCGATACGCGCCTGTATCGCTTGCCCGCCGCTGGGGGCATTCAGCAGGTCACCGAGGATCACACGCATGTCGGCTGGCTGCGCCGCCAGGGACAGCTCAACGAGCGCGAAGGCCGGATGCATCCACGCAAAAACGTGCTCGCCCAGGCCTTAGGTGCTGGACATCGCTATTTGGTACCGCAAGTCGGTGTGCTGGACTACGACTTGGGGGATCGCTTTGTGCTCTGCTCCGACGGAGTCGTCGATGGTTTGTGGGACCGCGGAATAGAAGATATTGCGCGCGGCGGCGATGCCACTTGTCCCGCCGGCACGCTCGCCGAACAGCTCGTAGAGCGCGCCGTCCAAGAGTCCGGCAGAGACAATGCCACAGCCGTCATCGTGGAAGCGGTCTCCAAAGTCGGGTAAGCATCTTGCCAAGTGGGGTAAGCATCTTGCTTGCCCAAGGGGTGATAGATAAGCATCGCAAGCTAGAAGCTTACGCCACGGCTAATGCTGGTCGGTTCTGAGAAATTTGCTCAGCCCTTGCAAATCGTCGGTGTTGATGAAGTCGACGCCCGCGTCGCGCAGTACACTCCACATGGCGGGCGAGTCAGGGGTGCCCCAGAATCGAAGGCGGCGGTGTCTGGCGTGCGTCTGGGCGATAATGTCCTTCAGCTTTTGCTGTTCGGCAAGGGAGAATTCTCCCTGTCCACGCCATGAAAAATGCAAGCGCCAATTGTCGCTGATCAGCGGCATCAACGATGCGGACAGATCGCTATCCAGATCGCTCAAGCGACCATCGATGCCCACATACCGAGGAGTTGTCTGA
>CAKQNH010000027.1 GCA_934255105.1 uncultured Pirellulaceae bacterium | reverse complement strand
GTGCGGAACAGGTGAATGACTTGATCGGCGTCGATCCATTTGGAGGATGCCAAGGAAAAGCTATCGCCGGGGTGGTCGACTGAGAATGCGTACTTGCTAACATCGCCGGAGGAATCAATCCGCACACCTGCATCATCGCTGCCAGCCTGATCTTCGAAATGATCGGCCTCATACAGACGGACGTCAAGCTGCACTGGCGTGTGCATGCTTGCTCGGCTACTGCTCGTCAGCATCGCGAACGCTTCGCCGTCTTGATCGATGGCGAGTTGCATCGTAGATAGCTTCTGCGCGAGCTTGCGCGTGTAGGACCAGTTGGCCCACAGATGCTCAACCTCTTGAGTCGCTGTACGCAGTGCTTCCTGGTCGATACTCGCATCACGGCCCCGATAGGTGAGCTGCAGCGTCGGCCCTGCGCCGACCGTGTAAGCACTGAGCGTATTTAGGATGCCACGCGCGTAGCTGTTGTTTGCTACCTCGTAGCGGCTACGCTCGCGCAATCGTCGACGAACGTGGGCACTGTTGGCCGCTACGGCGCTCAGGCTGTCAGCGTTCGCCCAGTGGTTGCGGTTGTCATCGTTGGTAGCCGCACTGTCGAACCGGCCGCGAATCGTTCGCGACTGAGTGGTGCTAACTATCGGTTTGCCGTACTGGTCTAGAATCAAGACGCGCCCCCGCTGACAATCTTCGAGAATCGAATTCCCCGGTGCGGCTTCTTGGACGCCTTTTGAGCTGCCAAGAATCGAGCAGCGGCAATAAGCTCCGATGGCGAAAACTCGCTCATGGTCACACCGTCAACAGTCGATGACTGCGGGCCGGAGATAACCTCAGCGATCGCGTCATCGACGGTGGACTCGGATGTAGATTCGGATTCGGTTGGCATGATGGGTTCCTCGCACTCCATCATTGCGGTGCGTGAAGTCAGTTGCCATAGCGACCGGCCCGTTAGCTGCGCTCACGCGCCATATCTAGCAGGTAAAGTAACCAGCGGCTAACCGCGGACCTCTTCCTGGACGAAACAGTAGGTGAACCACAGATCCAAGAACGTCTGGTGATGGTTCGACGCGAAGTCGTCAGCTACCGGGCTCAGGCGGAACACATCGGGGGTGTCTAGCGGTATCAAGACGTCAGAGCGTACCCACAGCAGTCGATTGAAGTGCCATGCGTAGCATCGCCTCACGCTACGGTCGTCGATGTCATCGCCAAGCAATATCAACCCAGAGTCGATGTTCTGTGCGAAGTCAGCCAGCGGCGGCCCGTGTTGGCTCTGCGTCTCATCCGGTGGCCTGGTGATCATCCCGCGTGGCCGGCGAACTACCCAGGGTGCTCGATAGAGCCCCTCCGCCTCCATCAGCGGCATGAATCGCTTACGGGGCACAGCGTGCTCAGCCGATACGTGATTGTGGGCTGCAATGGACCATGCAAAGAACGCCCTCGCGCTGCTGAAGTCCGGTGGATGGTCTGCTGTGTAGGCGGCCCAGTTGCTCTGACATTCGCAGCCGAAGGATGGGATCGTAGGCAGCCATCTCGCATAGAAACCCGCAGCATCCGCAGCGGACCAATCCATCCATCTGTCTATCGCGTATCGGTGCATCACGTCCCATACTGTCGATGTCCTTCGCTGGCCAGCGGGGTTTACGCATACGCAAGCGAAGAACTTTTTTGAAGTGACTGTTACCCGCTCGCAGTGCGGGCAAACGTGAGAGTAGATCATGTCGGCGGCGTGGTCCCGAGGTAGATTTGGCCTTTGTAGTGCGTCGGGAATGGCGACGTGCCGTAGAGGGCTAGAGGAGGGTCAAACCCGTACAACGCATCCCCCGAACCAGTTGACGCCTGCGCGAGAAATGGATTCCCGTATCCGGCCATAGAGTCCGTGGACCGGCCCAGCAGCGGAAGAACCGAACACAATTGGCGATTGATACTCAGCGCTAGACCGCTGTTCGTCGTCAGCGAAAAAGGCTTGTCTTGCGTGGTCCCAGGTAGCGTCTCGTATGGCCCAGCGACCTGCGACACGTCAAAGCGGATGTCTCCGCGTGCGTATCGATCGCCAGTGCATCGGCTGTAGATTTCCAGGATACGGAAGCGGAAATTCGTGAAGGCAATAGAGACTGGATACCATGCAGACGGCGGATCTTGCACGGGCCTGAAATTGATCGTCCCGGATGCGGATGCGCCGCTGATGGAAATTTCTTCCACAGTTGCCTTGTAGTTTTTTTCTGTCAACACATCGAGAGGCAATTCCCACGCGACGGCGGCGAGCAGATCATTCAGTGTGGTGTGCAAGTCGGACGCTGACCAATAGTATTGAGCTGGTGACGTCCCAGGCCCGACGAGGATAACCGTGTCAACAACACCGCTGCCAGACGACGCAAACTTATCGGACCACGCGTACCACTGGTTCGGGTCGTAGTAGTCTTCGCACTGCTGGCAACAGTCGTAGCAGGGATCGCAGGCAGGGCTCAGTAGCGTGGTCGTCATCGGCCTAGCTCCCGCAACTAGCGACGTCGACAATGTAGATGCTGCCCACGGGATCGGCTTTGCCTTGGACGTTGGCAGCGATAGCTTTGTTGACGATGTTTTTAATCACAACGTCTGCCGCTGTCACAACACCGGCATCGGTGACTACCTTGCACGTCGCCGATCCCCAGGTGTACGGTCCACTCCCGGTTGCGGCTGGAATGCCACCGGCCGGAGTCTTGATCAGGATGCTTGCCCGGCTACCCGCGCCCAGCAGCACAGGCAACAGCTTCACCTCGCTGGCATGAGGCGTCTGCAATAGCTTGATCGTTCCAGATGCTGCGGGCTTGAGCCTGTTGTTTGCAATATCGGGCTCCGCGAAGCTGCCAGTACCGCCGCTGACCAGTGCAAGCGCCAGCCCATCTACTATCGCACGGCCAAAAGCGCCATTGGCAATTGGTTCGAGCAGCACAACTGCCATTGAATCAGCCGCAATGGTCGCGATCTCCCAGCACACGCCGCTGGTGCCAGCTACCTCCAGATCCCAAAGCAATGCACCCAGCTTGGCAATTTCGCCCATCTGCCTATCCGTGCCACTGGTATTCTTAACCGCTATTATGCGGCTGCTGCGATCATACTCCCTGGGCGTAGGCAGCGATGGAACGAGAGCGCCGACCTGATCACGTTGCACCAGCTTGTTCCAACGGTTGACCTCAGCCGCTTTGATTCGCTGCCGATGCCCGCGATGTATTCGATGCTTCACGGCGTGAGCCCTAATCCAGAGAAGCTTACTAACGGATGCACGCGATGCACATAAACACACCGTGGCCGATACGTCAACTTCTTTGCGGTGACGTCTGCGTATTGCTCGTAGTACGGATCGATGATGTCCCAGCCATTGGCCGCTGTGACAGTGATCCCGTCGATAGTCAGCCCGGAAACATTCGGACGGAAACCGAACTCGTACGAAATTGGGAACTTGTCCCCCGACCGTTGCCCACGGCATCCCAAGAACCGAACGGTGCCGACTGGTCGACTACGGAATAGTCCCGACGACACGCCGCCGATAAGAGCCTCAACGCCTACTTGGTACGCATCCGTGATCACTGCCCTAGGCCAATTCTTCGTAATGGAGAACGTGCTGTACGGCGCTAGGATATCGTGCCCCTGCGGCTGGCCGTCTGCTACGCCGATCGCACCGCCAAAGTTTGGGGCTGTCTTGCCTGACGGATTGAACGACACTGTAGCCAGCGACTGAAATACCCTTTCGCTCGGCGCGCTGACGTCGAAGCTGTACTCTTCATCATTCGGCGCGGGCATCGGCTGAGCACGGTAGCCAATCGCGAATGCAAAGAACTCGTCGTCTCGAATCTCCGTACAGTTGACTGAATCGAGATAGGCAACGCGACTGCTCGGGAAAGTGAAAGTAGTAGGCAGCACCACATCGAGAGCAGCTCGAGCGGATGCGTAGTCCGTTGCCCCCATTACGATCCAGGCCGTCTGGGCGCTCGGATTCTCGCTATCGTCTATCTGCCGCGATGCCCATCGTTCTTCGGCTACTGCTGCCATTACATCCCGCCTTCTTCGTAGATTTTGACCAGCGTCTGTAGCTGCTTCATCGCGATGTTGACTAGCTGTGCAAGCTCTTGCCCTGGAGCCACATTAGACGTCATGCCTCTTGGTGGTCCACCCTGTCCGCCCATCGCCGGTGCAGCCTGCGCGACTGCATGGGGCACAGTTCCACGGAATTGCTGAGCCACCTGTGGTGGAACCATGTTTGGCTGCATACGTTGCATGCCGGGCATTGCCTGTTGCGGGCCGCGCATGTTCTGAGGCATCGCGCCCTGCTGCATGCGTTGCTGCATAACCTGTTGCTGGCCACGCATTTGTTGAGCCTGCGGACGCGGTGCTACCGAGTTATTCAGTCGGATCAAATCCGCTTTGGCTTTGTCAATCGACGGCTGCAGCTTGCTCGCCAGATCCAGATTGCCGGTCAACGCTCCCCCCAGCGCTTCAGTCAGAATCTGCGTGAACGACGAGCCACCCTTCAGCGCCGACCACAATAGCTTGGGGATCGCAGTAAACGTGCTCCACAGCGTTTTGAGTAGCCCAGTGAAGAACTGCCAAGTGATCTTGCCCGCGTTGTTCCAGAGTCCCTGGATCCCTAACAGCACGAACTGAGCACCCTTCAGGGCCGCGAGTTTGACGCCCGCCCAGCCGATCTCGGCAGCTTTGCCCCATTGTCCGCCCTTGAGCGCATTGAGGATTCCGCCGAACGTCGCGGACGTTATCGCCCACAACCTGCCGAACGCATCGCCAATAAATTTAATCGCTGGACTCAGCAGGCCGCTGTTGTAGAGCACGACACCGATACCCGCCGCGATCGCTGCAAACGCGGCCACGCCGATGGCACCCACTGCCGCAAACGGCGTTGCAACAGCACTCACCACAGTCGCAAGCGCTCCAACAGCCGTACCGATCAAACTGACCGCTGCTCCTAAGAACATGAGCCCGCCGCCGACCACAGCCACGGCAGCCCCTAGCCCGCCCATGACCATAACGGCAGCACCGATGCCAGTCACAAGCCCCTTGTTCTCCTTGAGGATTGCCGCGATGCTTCGAGCCATTCCCGTAGCAGCACCCAGAAACGCATTCATCGGCCCTGATAACGCCTCGCCCAGCGAAAGCGTCACACCCTCAATAGATGATCGAAACGAAAGCCACGAACCCATGAGCGACCCGCTCATGATGTCTGCCATCTTTTGAGCCGCGCCATTCGAGTCGTACAAGTCGCCAGTCATCTTACGTAGAGCGTCGGCGTTGTCCGTCAGGATCACCGCCGTCTTGGCGTGCAGTCCGAACATCTTCTCGAAAGCAGTCAATCGCTCAACCTGCGTCATTCCCTCGGTAGCCGTGCGCAGCTCATCGACGATGACCGTCAGAGGCTTCATTTTTCCCCCGGCGTCCGCCACCTGAATCCCTAGCTCAGCAAACGCCCTGGCTGTCTTCGGCTGAATCATCCTCTTGAGCATCCCTTGTACGCCGCTACCTGCAATCGATGCTTTCAATCCGCTGTTGCCTAGAATCCCCAGCGCTGCCGACACATCCTCAATCGACTGGCCAGCAGCCTTACCCTGCGCGGCAGCGTAAACGAACGCCTGCCCCATCTGCTCGATCGACGTGTTGCTGCTGGTGGCCGTCTTTGCCATCACGTCCGCCACTCGCCCCGTATCCTCAGCATTCAGCCCGAACGCCGTAGTCGCATCGCTGACGATATCGGATGCCCTGGCTAGATCCATCATGCCCGCAGCGGCTGTATTAAGAACCGGACCAATGGCCGCAAGAATCTGCTTGTCGTTCATCCCGGCCATGCCCAAGAACTTCATGGCATCGGCTGCTTCGGTGGCGGAGAATTTGGTCTGCGCTCCCAGCTCCTTTGCCTTGTCTCGCAGCGACTCTAGAGCGGCTCCAGTCGTGCCACTGACCGCCGCCACTTCGGCCATTTTGCCGTCGAAGCCAGCGAACACAGTCCCGATCGTACCGATAGCAGCCGCCACGCCTCCGGCTACCGCTGTCCCCATCCCGGCGAGCTGGCCACCCACGCCGCTGATCGTACCGCCGATCTTCTGTATCTTCGCGTCGATAGATCGTAAACCTGACGCCAGCTTTGTGGTGTCAGCGAATATCTCGACAAACGCGCGTCCTGCCTGAATTGCTCCTGCTCTACCGGCCATCGGTTTATCTTCCCCGCTCGTGAGATTGGTACGTCGTCAGGATCCGCGCTCCGCTTGCCGCTTAACTTGCTGGCGAACGAGCGTCTTGTACGTTTTTCGCTGCGCTTGCTTAATCTGCGCTGCGTAGAACGGATGATAGGTCCGCGAGTCTTCTTTTTTGCTCCCGGCCACTAGCCGCATATTGGCAATTAGCATCGAAGCTACGTCCCAATCGGCTCGGCTGCGCCCTTCGCGCATCCAAACCAGTTCCCTCAACGTAAAACGCTCAGGATCTACGCCGCATTCTCCGGCTGCTCGGTAGACGCACTGGTCGATTCGCTGGGCGATGCTTGCGGAAGGCTCTTCAGTAGCGTTGCTATCTGGTGAGCTACCTCGCTGTTTGCGACCGTGATCATCGCCCGGCGGTCGCTCGGGAAAAAAGCGGCCACCGACTCAATCAACGCATCGCGTGCAGCCGCGATCGCTTCCCCGCTCACGGATGACTCAAACGTGTCCTTGTCGATCCCTTCTGATTTGGCCGTGGGACTCAGCACCGCCCATAGCGCGGTAATCAACCGATCGCTGCCACGGTAGAAGTCGCCTAGCATCTCTTCGATCATCGACAGGTCAACGCCTGCCTCGCGACTACGGCGGATCGCGCCCCAGTCAACTCGCATCGTCCATTCTCGCCCGGTGCTATCAGTAAAACGCATGCTCTCGAAGTCCCAGAAATCAAACGCGAACGAAAGGAAATGACGCGACAGATTACGCGCTCTCGCAGCGCGTCGGACATACGATCCCGAAAAGACTAGGCAGGGACTACGGTGGTAGCCGAATTCAGACGAACAAGCACGAACGTCTGGCCGTCAGCACCGCCGCCAACTGCGCGGCCCATGATGCCGTTAGCTGCGGAAGCAACTGCTAGCTTGGTGGTGGAATTCCAATGGACCAGGGAGCCACCGGCAAACACGGTGCCAGACGCCTTGGGGACGCTAATCACGCCCTCGATGCGGAGTGCGCCCTTTTGGTTGGCTTCCAGGTCGGCAACGACTTGGCCGCAAATCAACCCAGTGAAGACAATGGCACCGGCTGCCGCTGCACTGCCGGGCGTGTAATCGATCAGATCGCCTGCGCTATGGAATGTAGTTTCGCTCATGTTTGGTTTAACCTTTTTGGAAATGAATGGTGCAGTGAGAACCTACTGCAAAGGGTGTTGTCGATGCGTAAGCCAGAAAGTCTGGCCTACAGCCAAATCCTAGGTGTCACCTGTGCTGGCCTGAGGCCCACTAACGGCAACGGGCTTATGCGCCGAACGAGTTGGGATAAGCGTCCAAGAAATTTCGGTGCGGCCCTCAAGCGGCTGCTGCTCTTCCCACTTCGAGAAGATTGCCGACATACGCCAGCCATCGCTGTCCGAAGACAAACGTGGGCCGTCGAGAACAAGAACCTCGACTGCGGTTTTGCCTTGTGCGGCCAGCTCCATCGCCACCTGGGTCGCATCATCCTTGTCTTTCAAGGCGCTGCCGCTGACCTCAATCGAAGTCAATGTCGGCGTGCTCACCTTAACTCCGCCGCTTCCTCGTGTCGTGACATCGACTTCGCCGAAGTCCATGGAAAGTGAAGCATCGATGACTGCCGTCCACTCAACCCAGGTCGGTGCATCATAGGATCCGGTGTTTAGAAACACCACAGATTCAAGGCCACGGATAGAACTCGCCATACTAAAAACTCCTAATTGCGGATTGCGTTTTTCCAGAGCAACGGTAGCTCGGAAACTCTAGCCTCAAGTGCGGGAACCATCGTTGGCCGAGCAGCAACACGCTGTCGCCGTCGAACACGCCGCCCGCCAACCATACCTACTGCTGTCGATGAACCGCCCTTTTCCAGCGCCTCTGGCGCATCTTTGCCAACGCGGCCGGGTAGGATGCGCGGGCCAACGACAAGGGAGCGCAACTGCGGATCGTAGGCGAACAGGATCGACGACTTAAAAACCTTTGTCGCGCGTGGTGGCTTCCCCGGCTCGGATGGTTTGCCATCTTTGCGCGGCTTGCCAAGTGAGCGCCTAGCCGTCGTCATGACGTAAGAACCGAAACGCTTCAGAACTGCCTCGGCAGCGTCCTGACCCTTGCGGATCACAACGGCATGGTTCGATTTGTATTTGACTTTGGTTGCCATGTAATTCAGTTTGGCGGGCGCGGAACTGAAAAGAAATAGCGACAGCCACTAACGCACTGGTCGCGTGCTAGATATGGCGCTATCGATCACTGCCAGCTCGCGCGCCATGCGTTTGACGTTGGGCGAGCAATCGCTGATCAGACGCGCAACAGTCTCGCGGGTCAAGAATCGTCGACGGCATACTGGACAATGCCGAGTGCGAGTCACCGCCGTTGGTTCGGTGACGGTCCTGTAAACAATCAATTGGACACCACAATCTGGGCAGATCATCCGGTCGCTCCTAGTCGTCGTTCTCGGTTTTGCCGCTGTCGCTCAGCGGCTGAATATCGTTGCTTGGGGGTGCGTGTCACTTGGCCGGGTAACGTCGCACCACTGATGGACGCCGCTAACACGCACATAACCGTCGTATCCCAGTAGTGGTTATCCCGACTCGACTCGGCGTAGTCCCACATATTCACGCTGCGACCAGCAACCGTCACCAGCGTAGGTGCCTCGCACGACAAGTGCGCAGCCATCATCGCGTGATTGTCGCCGTCGCCGCCAAAGAGCTGCCACCGTGCCTGGATGCTCGACTGTACGAATCGTGCGGCCGTGATGTCCTTCCAGTGGTTTGCGTCGAAGTCGGTGCGCAGCAATAGGCCGTCGCGTCCGCTAACCGGCTGGATCCAACGGGGCATCTTCTTGTCGGGGCCGGCGCGAAACACTTTGCTGGGCGAGACGTCGTAATCGGTCATCGGCTTGCGCGTCGGGCCAATTCCGATCCCGCGTGACATCGAGATAACCTGCGATGCTGGTAGTAGTCGCCGTAGAGCATTTGCGACCTCGGTGGGTCGATAGCCGACGTCGACGCAACCGCCGGTGATATCTACTGCATCACCGTTCGGGTTTGACCAGCGGCTGCCTAGCAAGCGGTGGACTAGATCCTCCACGCCCAGCTCGATGGCTCGCTCTGGCGTCTCATCTGGGTACATATCCGCAAGTGTGCGTCGAACCGTCGCGTGCGTAAAGAATGACGTGCCCTGCTCGGGCCATGTGCCGTAGTCGACAACGTAGCCAGAGAAATCGCCCGCTACAGCGGCCACGGTGTAGTACAGGATCTCATCATGGACATCGACCCCGAAGACAAGGTGCGGCGCATCGAGTGGCACAACGTAGCGAGAATAGCCGGAGGTGCGATAAGCCACATCCTCGGTAATCTGCAATGCCGCCGATGCTATCGGTTTCAGTGGCGAAAGCTGGCACTCCGCCATGAACACGTCCCAACCCTCAAGGATGGCAATGTTCATTCCATGCTGAATGGCGCTGATCTCATTGGGTTCAAGCGGGATCGATGGCCATGCGACCTCAAAGCCCGCGTCCATCGCCGCCCGATGCTCGATGTAGTATTCAGTCGCCTCGCGCTCGGCTCGCACCTGACTATCGATGTCATCATCACTGAACCCCGTAAGGATCGCGGCGTATGGCCCTAGCCAATGCTCCCGCAACTGGTCCTCGGTGGGCATCTGCGGAAACATCGGGCAGCGAATCTTGCTCCAGCCGGGATGCTTGGTGCGGTCGCTGAGCTGCTCAATAAGGTCGTTCGGTTGAAGCGGCGTACCGTTGAGCACAATGCTGCACCGCGCGCCGTGGCCTCCCAACCTGCTGACACCCTTGCGGATGATGTCGCTGCGTTTCCGAATTTCGGGAATCGACTTGGCCGATTTGTCCGTTTGGGCATCGTCGATGACAACCAACGTCGGGCGTACGTTATGCCCATCGATCCGCTTGTAGCTCAATCCCCGCGATGCGGCCTCAAGCCCTTTGCTCTGGATGATCGCACCTGAAGCTGCTGAACCTGGGATCGTCGGCAGCACGATGGTATCACCAGTCCATTCCGGCATGGTCAAGTGTCCGTGGTAGCTCTGCGACATGCAACGCTGGGGCTTATTGTCCAGCGCGCGGATCGGATGGCACACCTCGGGGAAGTCATCCGCTAGTCGCTGGTTGAACAGCAGCTCGCGCTTGATCGAACTGACCGATTCACTCGCCAGATCGTCATTGGCTGCCAAGAAAACGCCATTGAGCGAGTGGCCATAGAGTGCGGCCCACAGCAGCGCGTGGACACTGATGGTCGTCTTGACAAAGCCGCGTGACAAGATCGACAGGAACCGCGATGGGTACTGACAGGCCAGTGCGAACCGATCGATCAACTCCATCTGCGGGCCACCGAACGGCCCTAGCCCCGTGCTCGCTGGGAAGTACCACTGCAGAAACGTGTGGAGGTCATACCGGCAGATTGCCTTGATCCCTGGATTTTTTACCGGGGGTAGCTCGCCGATCGATGTCGACAACTGCCGGATCTTACGCTGGCGCTCAAGCTCGGCAAGCTTGCGTTGCTCAAGCTCGCGAATAGCGGCCTCGTCCCGCCGTGCCTCTACCTCTGGCTGCGGTACTGGTCGACCCGTCGCATCGCGATACCACCGTGCAACTACAGATACCGATACGTCCAGCTCGTCAGCAACGTCGATCGGGCTGCGGCCTGCATCGTCGATCGCGGCCCTGAGATAATCCCGTCGCTCGCGCGGCCCCATCGAATCCCATAACGACTTGGGCGGCTCGGGTGCTGCGACAACTGCGACAGGTGCCGCGACAGGTGCGACAGGCTTGGGGGCTGCGACCACAGCGACAGGCTTGGCCGTCTTGGACTTCGCCTTCGCTTTCGGCTTGGGCCTGGGCTTGCCTTCGGCAGCCGCTGCTCTGGCAGCTCGCCGACTCTCACGCTTGCGCGCCACCGCAGCTACACGGGTAGCCTCTTTCTCTTCGTCTGTTTTTTTCGGCCGTGCCAATTGCAGGTCTCGGGGGTTTTTTGGGTCAGGCTGTGACCATAGCCCATGACCCGAATAACCTCAAACTCTGCAGGGAAAATAACCCCCAACTAAAAAATAATAGCTGCCCCTTCCGCTGCCCCCGGGCGTCGAATCGCAGTGCTGGAAGGACCCGTTGCCTCGGCTCGCTGGACGCCCTGCCGCCTAGACCTCCTGCGGTTGCGTGGCTCGCTCCGCGTCGACCAACCGCACCATCGCCTCGTGCATATCGCCGATGCTGACACGGGCACCCATCTCGTAGACCATCACGCTCACCAGCCGCCCCTGCGAATCAACGCCGTAGTCATGCGCCGCACCATCAGTCACGGACTGCCCCTCGATGGCCTGCTGTAGTGCATGAGCTACGGCGCTGACCGTCTCGCGCACGCTCAACCCCTCGTCTCTGATCATCGCTGCTAGTCGGGAGCTGAAGTCGGTACTGCCGTGTCCGTCGCGGATGGTAGTGGTGGTGCTCAAGTGTCGGGCCTCTGCTGTAGGGTCGTAAAAAAAGGCACCCGCGCGGAAGGACGCGGATGCCTAGGTCACGCTTACGCGTGTGTCACATGAGAAACTTTATGCCCTGGGGTGGGCATCGTCAACGTCGCGTGCTGACGGGCACGCTAAACACTATCCATTGGTACTCTGATAGTTCTGCAAATCCTGTTCTTCTCGCCATCCTGCAAGACCTCAAGGATCAATGCATTGCCGATGCACATCCCCGGCGTTAGTTCACCCTCCACGTCAATAGGAATTCTCGTAATACCCATTTGCCAATCAAGACAACAATTGAGTAACTCGACGCATCGAAGCCGGAGCTCTAGCGACATGTCTCGCGCGAGCAACGTAGTTAGACTAGTTGTAATCTTCGCGGCCACCGCCATTTTGTCGTTTATCGCCGCCGAATCGAACTCTTCTTGCAATTCACTAAATCTTGCTGCTGCGTCCATCTTCCACTCTCCTAGTAAACACAAGCCGGATCTGCCGCGAAATTGCGACAGCCAATCGACTGGATTCTGGCGGTTTTGTGTCGCGAATAGTGCGGTCTGGGCTCACAAATCAATTCCCCTAATCGCGCCCCGGACTGCCTCACGATACTGATCCAGCATGCTACGGTCGTCGGACTGTGCTTCCAGCTCGTCGTTGAAGGAATCAATATCGAGCACGGCCCTAACGTGTGCCTCCACGATCTCGATAAGCGAGGCAGTCGGGACCGCTTCGAGCTCCCAGCAACGTCCGCCGAACTGTTCGGCAAACGCCTTGTATCGGGATGAGGTGTCTTTGGCGACCTGCCCCGCGTGCAGCTCCATGGATTGTATTTGCTCATGGTTCAACGCGGCTCGCGTCACAACCAACGAGTCCTCGTCGATATCAAAGTCGTCCCGCAGGGAGGCTCCGAACGATGTGGGGATATCTAGGCCCTCCGGGTCAAAGTCGGTGACGCAAATGATAACCAGACGGTCCTTGCCACTTTCTTGGAACCTATCCGCCATGGCCTTTCGCGGGGGAAGCGACGAATACCCACGCCCAGACGTCATGGGTAGCGTGTATTTGGCCGCGGTACGTCGCAGCATTGAAGCCACGGTGTTCTTTTCGGCAAGGATCTCAATATGGTTCGGTTGCGACTGTAGCAAGTCACGAGAGTACCCACTAAACAGATCCTCGAGTTCACTTTCCACAAACGATGTTATGCCCTGGTGGGTGTCCCAGATCATCACGGGTCGCGTTTCATCGCCGATTGCGTCAAAGTCGATTGACCCTTCTAGCCGCATTCGGGTAACCATGTCGGTCACGTCGTTGTAGCTTTTGAGATTGTTCAGGAACGGAATCTGGCGAACGTCGTTACGCATTAGTCCGGGGATGTTGAGCAGTTCGTAAAACACTTTTCGATCGCTGATTGGCCAGTACGGTCGCAGAGCCTCAACCACGCCGACAATTGCTTCTCGGAGCGAATGTTTTTCAGTGATCGCGGATCGCGTCTTGGGGGGTGGTAGGACCACTGAGGTAACGCCCTCGATTGCTGACAACACTTCTCGGTACTCAGCGACCGACTGCCACGCGCGGCCGTCCATAAACGCGACCTGCTCACGCACCTTCTCTTGGTTGGTCTTGCTTCGTTGGCGGTTGTGGGACGCGAGCAACTGTACGAATCTCTCCCGATCCGCCTCGCGAGATGTAGTCGGATCTACCTCCACAACGATGGTGTCCATCCCAATCACCTTAGCCGCTGCGTATCGGCGGTGGCCACTGATGAGATACCCGTCTGTGGTTACAATTGGGCGCTGTAGGATACCGTTTGCTTTGATATCACGGCACAGCGCAATGAACTCGGGGTCGTCGGTTTTGGCGGGATTGTAGAGCTCGTCGTTTTCTGGGCTGGGCCGGATTGCAGAAATGGACACCTTGCGAATCTGGTCATGCCAGCTTGCCTCGGTAGTAGTGTCCAGTTTTCTACGGGGTAGGATTCGCCCAGAGTTTTCTAGCGCAGATCGGTGCTTGCCTACCGTGGTCGGCGAAATGCCCATGAACTTGGCCAACTGCCTGTCGGTCAGTCGCCAGTTACGCTCGATGTAGTCGATCTGGGAACTGGTAATCATGGTTATGCTCCTTGCTTGATTGAAATACCGGGAACGAACCCAAGCTGCTGATAAGCGAGACGCTCGGAGGTCTGTTTGGCCTGCTCGCTATGATGCACAGCGACTAACAGTCCGTCGTGTATTCCGATTACCGGGATACCTTGGGCGAATACCGCGGGGATGATGGTGTCCACAAATAGTTTGCCCTCGGCTCGAGTGAGCATGGCCGACAGTCCACTTACGCCCCGCGACAGGCGTATGCGGGTGATCAACTTTGCCATTGCTGGGTGTCGCTGCTCAAGGTCAGCTAACAGTGGCTTGTGGCGCGCGTCGCGAGAGAATAAACACTGACGCTGCCACTCGACTTTTGCGCCGCGCAGGCGCTCAGAGATGGCCTCAGTGCTGTAGCCCAGTCCGGCCATTTCATAGGCGGTGCGGCGGGCGAACTCGTCGTAGACGGCCTCAGACGGCCCATAGAAACGGCCAGACTGCAACTCGGATATGAGTCCCTGCCGATCCTCAGGCGGCAGCCACGATGACAGCAGCGTGGCGTACGAGGCGTGTAGGTCGACCTCGGTGGTCTGGTGGCCGTCCAGTGTGCAGCGGCGTCGGTCCACCTTGGCCAGATTAGTCAGAGGGTGGTACATGCGGCCATGCCGCCGAAAGACCAGTCGCAGTACGCCCGATTCAGTGAGCTTGTCCATGCGAGCCTGGTTTTCGGGCTTTTGTGAGGCCGATACAGTGGGAAGCTCGATTTTATCAAGGCTATCAAGGGTGGCTTTCCCCCAGTCGGTAGACCCGTCGATATCTAGATTCTGAGACAGACCGTGTGCCGCGCAATATGCAGTCCATTTCTCATGGCGACCCATAAGCCAGTGACAGGGAATCATCCTCCATGTAGCCCACTGGTCATCAACAACCAGTACCTGACTAGTACCACCTTTATCTGTTGGGGGTTTTTTCAGAGCCTTTTTGACGCCCGGAAATGTAAAAACCCTTTGTTTTGCTTGGCCATTCGCACTATGACCCTTCACGACCTCGGTACAAACTGCCAACGTCCTAATTAGAGTCTTTCGCGCCTCAACGCCATGCACCGAATCCAGCCGCTTGGTATTTAAGCCAAACCGGCCAAACTTGAGAAACTGAGAGAAGGCCAACCGTAGCTCATGGCCGATCGTCTCCGCGTGTTTGCCCTTGAGCCCGCGAATAATCGCTTCGAGCGAGCGGTGGCTCCTGACTCGCATCGGGGTTGTCTTGGGATCCAACCACTTGATTTTTTTTCGATTTTCGGGCTGGATGTCGTTGCGCGACTGGGTAAAATCAGTCTCAACATGTGCAAGCATATTTTCTCCATATGCTGAGTGAGTAGCCGCGATAGCTTGGCTGCGTAGCGGCGCGAAGATGAATGAAAAACCCAGCGGTTCTCCCCGCTGGGTTTTTTCGTTTTACAGCTAGACACCCGCAAGCTTGCGCATCGCTTTTTCATGGGCGCGGGAAGTTTGCTTAGGTGTGCTCGGTTGCGTGCGTGGTCCGTTCTTTGCGATCGTTACCGCGTGATCAAACCGGGCCAGAGCTTCCTTGGAAGTGTGCGAAACACCGCCGATGTAGTAAGTCTCGAGTTGCACGCCGCACAGCCCACGCTGTATCCACCTGTAGACGGTGCAGATGTTCATTCTCTTCCCGCGGACCTTTGGCAGGTGGTCGGGAACGTCGTTTACCTGGATCATTGTTTCTACGGCCGGATCGATCATAGTCCTACTCTCCCTCCGAATTTGCTTGTTTCGCGCAGAGACAATGCGCGGTTGGGCCCAAGAGTGGGCCAGATACGTCGGACGCGATTGACGCGGCATTAAGCACGTTCTGGCCACGAGACAGGTGGCTCAGTGTGCTTTTGGCGCTCTACCACTGTAGGAGAGCAGCTCGGTATCAGCATGACCCCGGCAACGTGCCGGGGCTGGGGATGTCCCATTTGCTACTAGAGTTTTATGT
>CAKQNH010000026.1 GCA_934255105.1 uncultured Pirellulaceae bacterium | reverse complement strand
CAATTTCACCTTGCTACCGCTTCCAGACGCTTCAGCATCAGTATCTGTATCGTCGCTGTCGACATCAACTTCATCATCAGCCTCTTCATCTGATGAAGCATTTCCTCGAACCAACACATCCCAAGTTCGTTCTAATTCCGTATCTGACAATCCACATGCTGTAGCGTAGAGAATACAAGCGCCTATCGGAGCTTCGTCCATTCGGAAATCGTATCGATGAAGAAGGTAATACGCAGTCACCTCGTCCAAACGATCCGCTGCGACAGTCTCATTTTCCTTGGCTCCCGTCAGTACCTGCCCGACTACATAGTCAACGACCATTCGACGGACGTGCGTCAGAAACTCGCTGACAGTCATTACTTCGCCATCGATTAACGCCTTACGTACAACTGGATGTTTACTGTAGGCTTCCATTGCAGGGCCTGTTGCAGCCCAAACAAAGTCCGGCCCGCGAATCCCTGCATCCCAAAACTCGCGAAGCTGCGTTGCGATCTTTGTACGCATCTCATCAAGCACTCTATTGTCCCAGCCAGGCTTGGCTGACATAGGTCGTTTTTTGCAAACGAGCCAAACAGAGGACGCAAGCGCTGCTGATGAGTTAGCCCTCATTCGGCCAGATCGTTCTGTTTGAATTGGCCAACTACCATCCACTACAAACCCGGCTTTGATTATTGCGGACACCAACGTATCCCAGGCATCAGGATGCTTGTGTGCAAAAACGATTACGAGTCGCCCCTCATCCCTCAGGACGTCATAGCAGCGTCGGAAGACATCAGCCATACCCTCCTCATAAACTGCCTTCGAAGTAGCGGCATCACCTCCGTGCCTACTTGAGTCATCAATCAGTTCGCCGTCACATTCACTATGTACCCACTTGGGCGATAAACGATTATCTGCAATTACTCTATCGATATCAGCTGATGCGCCTGACATTGAACGCCTGAGCCAGACATAAAAAAAGTCCATTAAATCTGAGTACGGTATGGCATCATAATACGGCGGGTCCGTAACTACTAAATCGAATTTTGTTCTCAACTCAATTTTGGCGGATTGTCTGAAAATACTCGCGCTTGGTGATGAGCCACTCGCTATGGATATGTGATTTATTACAAGAGAGATCCAATCAATTTCACCAAGAAAGTTGCCGCTTGCATCTGCAAGAGGATTAGATTCAGCCCAATCCCACATGATGGGCAGCGCAAATCGAGCAAATGTCTGCTCGATTTTCTCTGCAGGCATGTTCCAAATGCAAAGACAACTCGCCCGGTTTGCAACCCGGTCCACAGCTAATCCAAGCGCCAGATTTATCGCTTCTCTCCATTCAAGAGGCATTCCAAGCTTCTCAACTTCCAAGCGACAGTGCTGTATCTTTTCAACGAATGTCGCGAGAGAATGCAACTGACGTGTAGTAAATAGATCTCGCCAACGCATCAAGCCGTAACCTTGGACACTAAAAGCTCGACCTGCCCCTGTTCCACCGCCTGCTGGCGTCGGTTCTTCAGGCAGTCCAAAAGGAATCTTGGTAGAAATTACATCGAGTACGTCTGTGTTCACTACCGCCATCGATACTTCATGTTCCGTTGGAAGCCGATACACTTTGCCAGAAGGACTGTCACAAACTACAGCGGTAAGAGCACTTCCTAGTTGCCCACCTCTTCCGGCAACTCGAATGTCCTCCATCGTCATAATTGCAGGACAACAGGGGCATTTCGCCCCTGCCCGACTCATAGTTCCCATTCCAAGAGACTTGTCGTATTCACGCTTTTGCGCGGTGTTCCCTCCTTTGACGGGCACATTGTAAACGATGGAAAAGTTGACTAAGTTTTTTGCTTTATCGATGTTGAGTTTGAGTAGAACACGTTTCGTTGGCTTCTTGCAAAGCCACAATGTCTTCAGCAAAGGTATTCTTACGCGACAATTCTTGCACTCGACCGTACGTGCGGCTAGATAAGCGACTGAAGGTTTCGCGATCCAACGTGGATTTCCCTTTACAGCCAGATAGTCTTCAGAAAACTCACCATTGAGAGACTCAATGTCAGGCGTACCATCGTCTCTAGTGGAAAGTAATCGCATCGGCAACGGTTCATAAGCAACGCTGTCTTTCTTCAAGGGTTCAAAATCAGCGTAGATTGGATAAAACTTCGCCAAGTCAATTCGTGCTTGTTCGAGCACCCATTGCCCCCAAGCACGTACGTGCCAAGCCAAGTCAGCATGAAGCTCACCTTCGTAGTCTTCATTCTCACTGACGAAGCCAAAGGTCTGCTGAGATTGGCTGGTATCGTTCCACTTCTTTCGCTTCTTCAATCGCTCGTGCAGCTTCGTCAACGCTGCCCGAACCTCCGTCTTAGAATAGCCCTTGGCTTTTTTAAAAAATTCCGCCATAAACTCATCATTGCGCAATATAAATTCCGGTAGCTGACGCGTCTGCCCAGCTAGCTTTTGCGGGTATTCAAGCGTGCACTTCAATATGAACCAAGCCACTGGGTTGATGTCCACTGCTGTCGCTTCGCAACCTAGTCGCATGGCTTCCAGCGGAATCGCTCCACCACCAGCGAATGGATCGAGCACCTTGGGAGCTCGTCCTCCATAAGCCTTTCGAATCTCGTCACGAAACCATTGCAGCGTTTCCGCGTTTTCTGTTTCACGGCCCCAGTGCAGAATGCCGCCTTCCGTCTCCTTCTTCACGCGTTCGACGATTTGACCATTTGGCATCTTTTTGCGTTCAATCTTCTTGACGACTTTGCCTGCAATCTTCTCGCACAGTTCACGTCGTCCCTCCGCTGTTCCAGGATCAGGCAGCAGCGTTGCAATCAGCGCCGCGCGACAAGCGGCCAATGGCCGACGCGCGGGCCAGATGTGAAGCGTTGAAATATGCCCATGCCTAACATTCTTCTCATGCACCGAGTCAATGGACGTTTCTTCCAATGGGAAGGCGTGTTCGATTAATCGCGGGAAATCACTCATTATCTTTTTCTTCCTTGGCAGGTGCTTTTGCATCGGCGATGGTCTTAGAGTCAGTCACTGCAGGTGCATTCTGCGTTGGCATTGGAAGCTGAAGAAATTGCACCAGTAGTTCACGGGCATAGTGCTTACCAAACCGATGCATTCGCAGAGCCGCGAGCACTGCTCCGAAGCCAAGTAGCCCAATCGCACTCCAGTTCGTAGGCACCTTGAAGATCGCGACAATCGCGACGAACACTAGCGAAACGCACAGGCCCCGGTTAAGACCATAGTTGCCATTGAAGATGTCGACCCTGGACGCACGGCTCTGGGCAGCAACGGCGGCGTAGATTTGACGCGTAATTCCATACCACTCTTTTCTGCCAATTGCAGAAAGATCTGCGGGTACGCTCAAACCTAATTTTGTTTGTAATTGGCTGATAATCGCTGTGCGCTGCGAGTCATGGATCAGCTTCAATTTGTTCGAGCGAAACCAGTCGCTCGGCATTCCGTACCAATACCACCAAGCCGTTTCCAGGAAACCTCCGAGGGTTTGCACTAAATGTCCCGCAGCATATGACAAGATCAAGAACACACCCAAGCTGCCGAGTGACATGTCCTTCAACGGCACCGTCTGCGCTATCAGAGTCTCTGCTTGAGCTAATCCGAAAATCAGAATCGCACCGGGCATCACGATTCCAGCAAACTCATAAAAGTCGAAATTTTTGTCTGCCTTCATCGATCGTACTCCGAGTCAATGGTTGGTTGGCTGTATGCGGGGATGTTTACTACGATGTCCCCTTTCCATCGAGTTGACCAAACGTTGTTGCTATACGCTCGGTACTTGTTAGATGCGTCAGTAGATGGTTTCTTGCCCACAGAGACGATCGTGTATTCCGGCTTCATCGCGGCGACCGCAGGTTGATAGTAACCTGAGTCACGACCATGGTGACTGGCTTTCAAAATGTCACATTTCAAATTGCTGCCATAGTAGTCATGAATGGACTTCCAGACTTCAGCCTCGGCATCGCCGCCAAGTATGATCCGCGTGCCATTTGCCACCAGATAGAGAACCTAGCTGAGGTTATTGTGATTTTTCGATGTGTTAGCCGCTGTATTGGTCTCGATTGTCGGCGCGAGGATATGAATGCCGTCTCCTCCATCAGTCAAATCGGCGTTTTGGTTGAAATATGGTCTTTGCGTGCCCCGATAGTATCGCAACACCGTCACGTCGCCTGGACTGCGCCATTCGCCGTTGCGCAACCGTTGGTAGCGTCCCCAGTCGATTCGATCGTTGTCTGTTTTGAAGTCTGGGACTTTAGAGTGCCAAGTATCCCAGACGTTGCGGATCACGATGCCCTCGCGCCACAATGCGTTGAGCCCACGCATGTGGTCCAGGTCCGGATGAGATTGGATGTACCGAAAAATCTCACGACCAGGAAAGTGCTGCTTAAAGTACTCCACCGGATTGGTCAGTTGAACTTCGTAACCGGCTGTCTTTAAGATGCCTTTTCTCTTGATACCGGCAGCCTCGGCCACCGCCAAGTACATGTCGTCGTAGAGTGACGCGGTCTCTGCAGCAATTTCCTTTGCCGAAGTTTCATCAATATCATCGCCGTTGTTGATGTCGATCATCGTGATGCGACCACTATCGTGCTCGATGATGGTGCAGTCACCGTGGCCAACATTTAAGAAGTGAAGCTTCATTCCTTCCCTCCTAACCGTTCTGCCCGAAGGACTTCTGCTCTCTTGATCAACACACTTCCCTTGGCGCTCGCTAGTAGGTTCCCGAACGGATCTTGAACTCTGGCAAGCTTGGGTGAGGGCGTTGCGCAGTCGTACACTACGTAGAGCCAATACTGATCTCGAAGGTTGGCTGCTCGAGCCCATTCGTTTGACGAGACTTCAACGTCGCCCGTACTTGCGCGACCTTTCACTTCGATCGCTCGTCGACCCCGTGGATCAGTGGAAGGATAGATGGCCAGAAGGTCGAAACCAGGATTGTCAGATAAGCCCGCCGCTCGAGCGAGTTCAGGTGTAGACACATCCTTAACCTCCGCGCCTTGAGCTTCTTCGTAAGCTCTGGCGACATCCATCGCCACGCGTTCCACGTCGGCGTCATGTCTGGCCAAGTCATCTGGATCGGACGAGGGGACAATCAGGGCATGAGCGACGAAGACAACCTTGCCTGGTCGGATCAACTCGGGTTCTCGATGGATTGTGTCGATCGATAGTTGTCGTCGCCCAGACAGCGATTTTTGTTGATTTCGTATATCAGTGAGGGCCTTGAGTGCACCAGGATTTCCAGCTCGCGCTTTCTCGGACAGCCTGTTTCGAGCTGCTGCCAATTCGCTTTCTTGAAAGCTGAATCCACGCCGAATGAATTGCTCGCGCTCTGCTAAAGTAGCAAGCATCTGATTGCGACGCCCCATAGCAATGTCGCGGGAAACGCGTTCGGTTAGATAGGCCTCAGCCAGTTCACACATCTTGCTCGCTTCTGCGGCCAAACGCTGGGCGGTAGCTGGCAGTCCTCTACCAGGACCAAGAAGCATTAAGTGCTCAACTGGACATAGTTCAGTGTCAGCGCCTTCATATTGGCGAATACCAATTAATCGACACTCCAAACGTTCCGGCGTGGCCAAATCAGGAAAGTCTTTGTCGGCAGCGCGATCAACGGTCGCCAACGCCACATGGAAAAGATAAGGTTTGCTGGCTGTAGGATCGACAAACACAGCGCCGTTTAGCGCATCTTGGCCAAGCCGATCGGCGACCAAGCCGCGAAACGCTTCGAAGACAGGCTCGCCGGGATGCACCCACACCGCAGCTGCGCGTTCTTGAGGACGAACGACAGAGAGGCATTGTCTTTGTCGAGCGTTATAAAGCTCCAGTGTTGGCAGGATCGGATCAATCGAGCCGGGGTGGAGGGGAATGAAGGAAAAGCACTTCTGCATGTCGCCTTCCATCCCAATTCCCGCGGGGGGGCCAGCATTCTCTAGATACTGGCGAACGTATCCTGGCAATAGTCGACGATATGCTTCTTGCATCAAGTCGGCACGCAGTCTTGGCAGTTGCTTCTTGACGTCTCCGCCATCGCCGTAAAGCATTCGTTCTTGAGCTGCGAGTGCTTGAACCTGTTCAGCGGTTAGCTTGCCAGACAACTCACTGATCGCTTGGTCCGCTCCATCGACTACCGCTTGCTCCATGTAAGTGCTCAGCGATACACCTTCGAACAAACGGCCAATCGAATCGAAGACCTTCTCGCTCCCGAGCGAATCGCGGATGATTTCAAGTTTCGCAAGCAATGTTTCGATTACTTTGCCTTCGCGAGTGTCGGGCGAGACCAAGTTAATGATGTGGACTGGGTCGTGCTTCTGTCCGTAGCGATGAATGCGGCCCATGCGCTGTTCGAGACGAGCCGGGTTCCAAGGGACATCAAAGTTAATCATGATCCAGCAAAACTGGAGGTTGATGCCTTCGGCCGCCGCATCAGTGCAAATCATGAATCGCGCTCCGTCCGCTTGGGTATGGTCGCGTCGAAAGCGCTCAACTGCTTCGTGCCTAGCCTTGTAGTCCATTCCGCCATGGATTTGCGCAATACGACCTGTATGGCCCAGTCCGCCTAAGCGGCCAACTAGATAGTCGAGCGTATCTCGATGCTCGGTGAAGACGATTAGCTTTTCGCCAGCGAACCTAGGGCTATTCAGAATCTCTTGGAGTTTTTCGAACTTCGATTCGCTACCATCGGCTTGAACGCGGCGTGCTACCTGAAGCAGCCCCGCAACCTGTTCTCGTTCAACGTATAGATCCGTCAGCGATGTCGCGATTACACCCGACAGGAGCTTTCCTTCGGCCACTTCGCTTTCTTCGCGGTCACCAATCGTCCGTTCTTCATCAGCGGTTTTGGTGTCAAAGACGTCTTCTTGATCCGAAGCAAGGCGACGCTGCAAAAGATTGATCTCTTCGCCAGTCAAATTATTGTCCTGGACTCGCTGGATCAACTCGTCTAGCTTTTCAATGCGTCGCTCGAATGATCGGGTCAGCGCGTATGTCGAGCTTGCCAGGCGACGCTGCATAACGCTCATTGCCAATCGAGCCGCCGATCGATTGAGCAGCTTGGCACGATTGTAAACGTGCCTCATATAGTCGGTCGTTTCGTTGTAAAGAACCTGTTCGCTGACGGGGCCTTGGCTGAGGCGGAATCCAAGCGTATCGGAAATGCGCTTGGGATAGAGCGGCTCTCCCGACAACAGCACCATTTCCTCCTTGGTGCGTCGGATGAAGTGGGACTGCCGACGCTCGACAGGATAGTTTTCGAACGCCTCGGGCGTAGAAAGCACATCCGGCTCGAGTAACCGCCACAGACCATAGTAAGGATAAGGCTTGCCTTGGTGGGGCGTCGCGGTCAGCAACAGCAAGTGGTGCGGAGACCAATTCAGCTGCCAAGCTGGATCAAGTCCCCGGACACCAGCGAGTGATTCAGCTAACTCATATCGGCCCGTCTTTCGGACACGTAGGTCGGTACTCCGATTAACGGACAGCTTGTGCGCTTCATCGAAGACAACTAGGTCGTATGGCTCGACATCAGGTTCCTGCAATCGAGCGAACATCTTAGGGCCAGCAAGCGTGTCTACGCTTACGACGACTCGATCACTGCCTAGTCCGATGAAGGGGTTTCCGGCTCGCGTGTCGGATCCTGTGACGACGTTGAAAGGCATATTGAACAGAGACTGCATTTCGCTTTGCCAGTTACCAATCAGTCCGGCGGGTGGCACGATCAGCACGCGACGAATCAAGCGTCGGGACAACATCTCGCGAATGTACAAGCCTGTCATGATTGTCTTGCCAGCACCGGCGTCGTCGGCAAGCAAGAACCGCAATCTAGGGTGCTTCAAGAGGTGGTCGTAGACAGCAATACGCTGATGCGGTAGCGGGTCGATGCTGGAGGTTTCCGTCGCAAACGCCGGATTGGACAGGTGGCCAAAGGAGAGCCGCTCACCTTCCACTACAGCGCGGACAATCTCTGGACTTGCAGTGAATTCCGCTTTGTTTGCATTGGCTACTAAGTGTCCATCTGGCTCCGGAGACTCGTCGCCGGTCAGTTTCTGCAGTTGATCCCATGCCAGCTGAGACGGTTTGGCATGACCGTTTTCCCAGCGACTCACGGTGGGGAATGAAACGTTAAGTCGTTTTGCGAAGTCAGCTTGCGTTAATCCTAGGCGCGCGCGAATCCGCCGAATTTCGGCTGGCAAATCTTGTACTTCGGCTAACTCCATGGCGACTGCTCCCGGTGGATACTCCAAACATTCGTCGCCGTGATTATATCACTTGATAGGTTGCCGTCCAGCGACCACGCGATATGATGAATCTCAGAGTTTGGAGCCAAAGGCAAATGCCACCATTGGCGGTTTAGACCAATCCACGGGACAGGAGTTCTCGACTGATGCACAAAATTACATTTCACCCGCTCGGCAATGCCGACAGCACTCGTATCGACTTAGAAAACGGCACCAAGATTTTAATCGATTACGCTGATATGCGCGATGCGAAAGACGGGTCGGACAAGCGGATCGACCTGCCGTCAACCCTTCGCGCAGACCTAAAAAAGGCGGGAGCTGACAGCTTCGACGTAGTCGTCTTTACCCATCTGGACCAAGACCACATCAACCGTTCCTCGGAGTTCTTCGAATTCGACCACGCGTCCAAGTACCAGGGCGGTCAGCGAGTCAAAATGCCCATGATGTGGGTGCCAGCGGCTGCCATTCTCGAAACCAAGAACGAAGATGATGCCCGCGTGATTCAGGCGGAGGCCAAGTTTCGCTTGAAGCGTGGTTCGGGTATTCGAATTTTTTCTTCGCCCGGAATGCTCGACGACTGGCTTACCGACCAAGGGATCGCTCCTGCTAGCCGAGCACACCTTATTACGAACGCAGGCGAAACCGTTCCGGGCTTCTCGCTTGACGATGATGGGGTCGAGTTTTTCTGCCATTCCCCATTTGCAACAAGGTCGGATGAGGGCAAGCTTCTCGACCGCAACAAGGATTCAATTGCTCTCCACATTACATTTCGTTCGGGAGGTACCGACTCCAGAGCGCTGTTCTTGTCTGACCTCACCTATGACGTGATTGCCGACATCGTTCGAGTCACGGAATGGCATGCAAAAAAGGATCCGTCTCGTGCAGAACGGTTAATGTGGGACGTGCAGAAGATCTCACATCACTGCAGTTACACGGCTCTCGGCGCTGAGAAAGGCAATACGAAGACGACTCCTGACGAAAAGGTCGATCGGCTCTTTAGGCACTATGGCCAAAAACATGGAGTTATCGTCTCGACCAGCAAACCAATTCCAACAGACGACAGCGACAAACAGCCACCGCACCGTCAAGCCGCGAATTATTACAAGGACGTTGCTCAAGAAGAGTTCCGGGAGTTCAAAGTTACCATGGAGAACCCCAACAAAACTAGCCCGAAGCCGCTCGTCATCAAGATTGACTACCTTGGAATTGCTGTCGAGAAAGCGGTGGTGGTTGGGGCTGGTGCGGCCGCAATAACTTCGTCGCCTACACCGCGGGCAGGGACAGCGGATGAATAACAACTCGAGTGTTATCGCCGATGCCGAGCACGCACCGCCCGGGGAGACGATAGCGATCAGCGAATTACTTCTTCCCAGAGCCATCGAGCTCGCACGTTTCGTTGAGGACGAACGCACCGCCTACTTTTCATTGGTTGAGTGCCGACGTAATGGCAACAACGAAGTTCTGGTGGTCGAAGTTGAACCTGAGGTACCGCAGAAACCAGCCAACGATATTCGCAGGTTGGAGAAAATCTTTGTGGAGTTTGATCACGAAGATCGTCGGCAACCGCGAGTCACCGCTGCGCGCCGGTCGTTTCCTCGCGTCATACATACCAATGTTGGTCTCAAGGACTGGCCTGTCGACCTGTGTCTGTTTGATCGCCCATTCGATGAGCAAAAAATCAATTGGACAGCGGCGAAGTTTGCTGCTCAACTTCATCATTGGCTGTCTCGCACTGCACGTGGTGACCTACACGATCCCGAACAACCTCTGGAGCAACTCTTCATCGGCACCTCCGATCGACTTATTCTTCCCAGCTCCTGCTTTGAACCGGTCGATCGCAATGACGAAAAAGTGTTGGAGGTGCATCGGATCGGCGGGCACGAAGAGGCAATGATCCTGCTTGCGCAACAAGTCCCTCACGTAAAAGACCGCAACGCCCAACCAGCATTCGCCCTGTTGGTCTTCGAAGTAGAAAGCCGAATTCACAGCCGCATGGAGTTCCAGCCACGAACGCTAGCTGAACTGGATCATTATGCGAGCCATGGCGGCACTAAATTCATTGAACGTCTGTCCGATAAACTGCGAAGCCTTCAGGACAAAGGGACCATTGACCTTAAACTGCCTCTAATGCTTGTGATTTGGTTTCCCTTGTCTCGCGACACGAAATCAAAACCAGAAAGCATCGACGTGTGGGCGTTCGGTACTGGCCAGAGTGCCTTGGAAGTAGGTGCCTCAATCGGACTATGGGGAGGGTCGACCGATACCCGTGGCGGAGTTCTGCTCAGTCGCGACACTACCAAGACCGGCGAAGATGTCGAATTGGTCATGCTCAAGCCGTCGTCAATTCTCACACAGAATGATGGAGCAAAGTGCAATGGAAGCCAGCCATGTAATCGCAAATACGTATCGGTAGGAGCAGGGGCTTTAGGATCTCAAGTCCTTGAGTTGCTAGTGCGCGGAGGTCACGGGACTTGGACCTTAATTGATAATGACATTCTTATGCCTCACAATGTCGCCCGGCACGTGCTTACAGGCTGGTCGCTCGGGCAACCAAAATCCGAAGCGCTATCGTATCATCTCAACTCAATCTATGAAGACGAGCCAACACGAGCGATTGTAGCTAATGTGATTCTGGACCAGACCGAGGAACTAACCGAGGCGTTCAGCGAAGCTGATGTAATTGTTGATTTGTCCGCGTCTGTAGCAGCCTCGCGACGTCTTGCGGTCGACGTCGTCTCAAATACCAGGCGTGTTGCGTCATTCTTGTCGCCATCGGGGACTGATTCCGTCTTTCTGGCAGAACCCCTGGACAGATCCTATCGGCTTGACCTTCTCGAAATGGATTACTACCGATCTCTAATCCTAGACCCGGACCTAGCTGATCACCTCCAGTCAAGCGGTGAGAAGTATCGATACGCCAATTCTTGCCGAGACGTCTCAGTTCAGCTTCCTCATGATTCGGTTGTCTTGCATTCCGTTCTGGCATCGAAACAGATCAAATTGCTCGGCCCCTTGGCCGTTGCAAAAATCTTCAGGTCCGATGATGACTTGCTTGCTAGTTGTATCAATGTCAACTTGGGTGGGTTTCACCGATTGACCGTTACTGATTGGACCATATTCATTTCCGACCCAGTGCTTAGAGCCCTCTCTGCCGAACGATTAAGGCTACTGCCGAAAGAGACGGGCGGAGTAATACTGGGAACTTTTGACGTTTCTCGACGAATTCTGTACGTCGTTCATGACTTGCCTGCGCCCGACGATAGCCAACGCCAACCAACGACCTTTATGCGTGGCCAAAATGGGCTCGCGGAAAAGGTCGCAGAAATTGGTGAACTTACGAAGGGGCAGATCGGCTATGTTGGCGAATGGCACTCACACCCGGGACAATCTACTCGCCCAAGCACAAAAGACCACAAACTGTTCGAATGGCTCAAAGAACTTCGACACAACGACGGGGTGCCAGCGGTGATGGCGATAGTGGGGGAAGAATCCTCGCGGTGGATTGTTGGGGACATCGCCAATGGAACCGAATCGAAGAATGCGTCACGATTTGCCAACGCTTGAGTACTCGCAGAATGCCAGCCTGAATTAACTCTTCGCGGTTTCTTAACTTCGTCTTCGAGTGGTTCTTTCGGTCGCTCGACGAAGTGTAAGCGATTGTCGCGGGATTTTCTTACGCATCCGCATCGGCCGGAATTCTACTGGTAGGCCTTCATCTGATTAGCGCTCGTCGGTGTTGCCGGGTATCAGATTGGATACCGTTGGTTTCGCACGGCGAACCTTTTCGCGGGCATCGAGATGGATTGATCTCGATTTTTCTATAGTTTTAACGCCCGAATCTGAATATTTGGCATAAACGATACAACTGGCACGTCGCTCGCAAATGTGTTTCTTTCGTTGGGTTGCCGAAGCCCCAACGACCGACGGCTTATACGGGTGAACCGCGGTCTGGTTGATCGAAGTTGCCGGCTAGTCCTGGCCATACAAAGTGAGGTCTTCAGTGTTCAAGGTCAGTTGTCCAATTTGTCGCCTTGCCATGCAGGCTCGGCAGTACGAGGGCAGGCTTATTTGTTATTGCACTAATTGCCATGGCCATTGGTTACGTAAACCGCAGTTGAAGCACGTTGTTGAAACACGCATCATTCGCTTCGATATGACGGCGGCAGTAGCACTTGCGAAGACGGCTCCTAGTCGAGACGTTCCCGTCAACGAATTCGGCAGAATGTTGAGCTGCCCGGAATGCAAGTTGGATCTTGAGCCTCGCAGGTATGCCGATGACAGCCCCGTCATTGTCAATCGATGTGTTTCCTGCGAAGGGATCTGGTTGGATAAAGACGAACTTGAATTGATTCAGATGCTGGTCGAAGCGTTTGATGAATTGTTGGATCGGTAACCCGAAAACGACAGCGGAATGGACTCCGAATTTCTAGTGTTTGCTTGGTACTTAGTAACTTACTACGGAGTCAGCATATGGTTGCACCTAATTGTCCAGAACTTGCATTAGAGCTTTGTATTAATCAGTCTGCGGCAGACGATGTTCTGTCCCAGAAAGAACGCAAGCAGATCTTGCGGGCGTTGCAAGAAGTCGAGATTTCACCCAAAGAATTGATTGAGTATTCGTTTTATCTTGCAGAGCAGCTCTTCAAGGAAGAGCAACGCCTTGTCACGAACTGGTTGCGAGATTTTGTTATGCTGGCCAACCAGGCTGACCTGCCGAAACCGTTCTTGGCCAAAGGTGTTTGGTTCTCGCCTGGCTCTGGCATTCGAAACGTCCTCTTGGAGGCGATAAAGACCGCCGAGAAAACATTGGATGTTTGCGTCTACAACTTGACCGATGATCGGCTAGCCAATGCATTACTGACGGCAATCGATCGAAGGGTACAAGTAACGATCCTCACCGAACGAGCCAGCATGTTCCAACGTGGCTCGGAGATCGCCAACCTTCGAAACCGAGGAGCAAACACAATCGTAGTCGAACGAAACCAGCGACTAATGCATCACAAGTACTTGATTGTTGATCGTGATCTGCGCGGCTACGTCCTCAGTGGCAGCTACAACTGGACGAACAGCGCGATTAAGAACGATGAAAATCTCGTCTTAGTGTCCGAGGAGTCTCGAGTACGCCAGTACTGCGAAAATTTCCAAAAGATGCTGGAACGCGGTAATAAGAAATAATCGCGACAGACGGCCTTATGCGATCGTTGGATCGCGATGGTGGAATTGGGTTCTTCTCACAGGGCAGTAGCTGCACTGTGGGATTTCATTGGTCGAGAGGAACTCGCGGACCTGAGCATCGGATGAAGTTGGCGGACAGGCCTGGTAGTCGCGGAAGAGTTGCCACGCGGGCTCTTGATCGAGGTTGAGCTTGCGGGACATGATTGCATGGTAGGCGAGCGCGGGGCATTTCCACAGACATTGCTTGTAGAGCTGGGTACATGTGCGCTGGAGGCAGATGTTCCAGGCGGCTTGGGGATCGCTTTCGAAAGGCATCGGCTTGCCTTCGATCATGCGGTATTGTTGTCGCCAACCGCGATGGGATTTGCGGATGTTGATCTGAAGCTTTGGGTAGGCGGCTCGCCATTGGCGCAGTTGCTGGCGGACAAGACGAAACCGCTTCATGTACTCTGGAGCACGTCCATGTTGCGAGACGTCCATACGAAAGCGGTTGTCGATCAGAACGCGGGGCAGGTCGGGATGACGATCCAGGAAGAATCCGTTCGTGACGAACAGTCCTTCAGCGTCTGGGAACGACTGTCTTGCAAGCTCGATGATTGAAATCAACTTTGGGTTGAGCGTTGGTTCGCCCCCGAGAATTGCGATCCGTTTGGGCGCTAGCCGGCCCTTCCATGCTTCGAAGTTCGCGCGAGCTTCATCGAGGCTTACGATTCCGCCGGCGTGGAAGTTGGAATAATGCGAGCACTGCGCACAATAAAGATTGCACGCATGTGCTGCATGGAACTCGAGGTTGAGTAACTCGATCATCAACATCCTTCCGAATCACTTGAACCAGCTTCATTGCCCGAGCCTTCGCTACCTGCGTCACCGCTTCCGCCTGGTGGCTTCGGTGGTTTCACATCGTGGCCTGGATGTCCTGGTGGCAAATTGTCGGGCCAGTGGTAGCCAGGTGGCAGATGGTAGGGATGATGCGGAGGTAGCCGCGGCCAGATGATGTTGGGCAATGGAGGCGGTACCAACACTTCGATCGGCGGCTCGGGCACCGGAGGCCATACCCAGTCCTCGGGCCACCAATCGGGACGCGGCTCCGAGCTTGAACCCGGTGGATCTGGCGGTGGAACGTACGGTAGCGGTTCACCTGGCGGATCAAACGGCGGTGGGGGCCAACCCGGTGGCCGCTCGCCGTTGGGACCAAATGGTCCATGGTTCGTTGTTGTCATATTCACTCCTTTGTGAGTTGGAAACGAAAGAAACAGGAATCAACGCCAGAGAACTTTGCGAAGGTTATGCTTCCGCAAGGCTTGTTTCAGAAAGACTGGTCGATGTCGCTTGTAAGCCGGCGGATCGACGTGGATGTGTGGGAATACATGGTCCATCGCCACGCCAACCCTGACGCCAGCAATTTTGGCTCGCCAGAAGAAGTCCCAATGCTCATCTACCTTGAGGTCTTGATGCCAGCGAATCGCCTGCAGGATGTCACGATGTGCTACGAAGCAATTGCAAACGAATGCGCACTCGACAATGTCACCAGTGCGTCGATATTCGCCCCGAGGAATATGAAGAACACCACCTGACGAATTGAGCAATCTCGGAGTTCCATCTGGATTCGGACGATGGGGCTGCTTGCTGAGTGTTGCCAATAGATCGAGTCGACTCGATTCGAACTTACGAACGAGATCATTCAGTCGAGTCTGTGGACCAACCACGTGATCATCATCTGAGAAGATCACCATGGGGGTTTGTGCGGCTTCCACGAGGCGATTGCGACCAGCCGACAATCCGATGTCATATTCGGTCTCGATCAGTCGATCCACCATCGCTGCTTCGTCAGGACAGACTTGAGAGAAACGCAGCTCTGGCTTTCCATCATCGAGTACGTAGATCAGCGGACGCTCATCGCCACAATGCTCGTAAATGCTACGCACCAGTGTCGCGCAGCAGTGAGGGCGATGGATTGTCTTGATGCAAAATGTAACGCGATCACGCATGGACGATGCCTCCTCCTGGATAACGCAGTGAAGCAAAGCCGTGTTTACGAAGCCCCAATCGACGGAACTTGGGTCGGGCTCGCAGTGCTCCGTATGGCTTGGCTGCTACATGGTCGTGGACTACCGAGCAATCCAGTGCGACGGCAATTTGCAGATGCTCGATCTGAGAAGCTCGATAAAAGAACTCCCAGTGCTCGTACGTTTTGATCTCGTCATCCCAGCGAACACGGGCGATCGTGTCACGCCGCGATAGAAATGCATTGCTGACCATGTCGCACCAACAGGTTTCGCCGATACGTTTTCGTTCGCCGCGATGCATCCAGATGCGGGTTCCATTCATGAGTGGGCTGAACAGCATTGGCCGGCCGCCAGCACCCTGACGAACAGCCAGGATGTCGAGCTCGTACTCGATGAACCGCTGGTAGACTCGATCGAGATGCAAATCGGGCGTTACGATCTGATCATCATCGAGCAAGAAAATGAACTCGGTTTCTGCCGCGTCGATTGCTGTGTTGCGTCCGACGCCGACGCCCACATCGTGCTGCTGGAGATCAATCACTTTGCAGTGTTTAGCGG
>CAKQNH010000025.1 GCA_934255105.1 uncultured Pirellulaceae bacterium | reverse complement strand
TATCTCAAGCCAGACTGCCGCCGAACCAGCCTCCACCGTATAAATCCTTCCCGCTCCGTAGTCACCGCCAAAGCTACGACGAGTCGCAGCACTCCAAAGTCGGTCCACCTGCAAAACGCGTCAATAATTAAGTCGATGTCCCCAGCGTTAGGCTCTTAGTACAAATGGTGAACTAAGCTGACGCCGGCCCCCTGCGATGTTAGAATTGCTCATCTCGGCCATGCATTGTTCGCCGTCGTTCGTCGCTCCAACCGATGCTCTGACGGTCGCTCTGCTCGGTGGCCTACTCGGTGCTCTGCTCACCAAGAGATTTCATTAACTCACCAAGAGATTTCGTTAAATTGCACATCGCACAGGATCCACTCGTGACACAATATTTCGGTCCCCTCAATCCAACTCAACGCGTGCTGTTGGGCCCTGGCCCTAGCGACGTCTCGATGCGCGTGCTGCGCGCCATGGCAGCCCCCACGCTGGGCCACTTGGATCCAGAATACCTGGAAATCATGGATCAAACGCGGCAGATGCTCAAGCAAGTCTTTCAGACCAACAATGAAATGACGTTTGCCATCTCGGGAACCGGCAGCGCGGGAATGGAAGCCTGTGTGTGCAATCTGGTCGAACCGGGAGACGAGATGATCGTGTGCGTTAACGGCGTCTTCGGTGGCCGCATGAAAGATGTCGCCCAGCGCTATGGTGCCACCGTGCACACCATTGAAGCCGAGTGGGGACAGGGGATCGACCCGCAACAAGTAGCACAGGCTCTCCAGGATCATCCGCGCACCAAAGTTCTCGGGATCGTCCATGCCGAAACCAGCACCGGCGAACTGCAGCCCATGGAGGAGATCTCGCAGATGGTCCGCGACCATGGTGCACTGCTCCTGGTCGACGCCGTCACCAGTCTGGGCGGGATCGACGTTCCGGTCGACCGCTGGCAAATTGACGCCTGCTACAGCGGAACACAAAAATGCCTGAGCTCCCCTCCGGGCTTAGCGCCGGTCACATTCTCGCCGCGCGCTCTGGAGCGCGTGGACCAACGCAAGACAAAAGTCACCAGTTGGTATTTGGATATTACCATGCTGCGCAATTACTGGGGAAGCGATCGCGTCTACCATCACACGGCACCGATCAACATGACCTACGCCCTGCGCGAATCGCTGCAGATGGTGCTCGAAGAAGGGCTCACGGCCCGCATCGCGCGCCATCAGCGCAACTATCGCATCCTGCGGGAGGGGCTGGAAGCGATGGGGCTGAAGTACATTCCGCAGCATTCACTCCCCACGCTCAACGCGGTCCACGTACCTGCTGGAGTTGACGACGCTCGGGTTCGTCAGCGACTGTTGAAGGAGTACAATATAGAGATTGGTGCGGGGCTTGGGCCGTTCAAAGGCAAGGCTTGGCGGATCGGGCTGATGGGCTCCAGTAGCACTCAGCAGAATGTGATGCTCTTCCTGGCCGCGCTCGAGGATATCATGCACGACTCGACGAACAGCGCGGGAGCAAGTGTTCAAGCGGGCGCGGGACTTGCTGCTGCCAGCAAGGTGGCAAGCGAGTTGGATTGAGCGCTGCCAGGGATTCAACTGATTCATGTGTCGCCCTCCGGGCTGGCCAGTCAGTTGGCTAGAATCCGGTGGCTCACGCCACCGGCAGAGATGTTCCGCCCTCCGGGCTACTGCTCGCCCGCCGGGATACAGCTCGCCCCTGGGCTACAGCTCATCCCTGGGCTATGATTTGCACGATTTTTAGAAAACTCAACGATGACCGAACCACATCAGCTTGCCACCGACAATTACGACTTGCAGGAATTGCGGCAGCTACTCCCCAGCGACCGCTGGCAAGACACGGCCAGCACACGCGCCGCGTTTCAAAGCGATGGCCTGACCGCCTTCGCCGTCTTGCCACGCGCTGTTGTGACGCCGCAGACGATCGACGAAGTAGTCCAAGTCGTCCGCTGGTGCCATCGCAGACAAGTTCCCTTTGTAGCCCGCGGCAGCGGCACGAGTCTATCGGGAGGTTCGCTTCCACACGCCGACGGGATAGTCATCGCCCTCAATCGGCTCAACCGCATCGTCCGGCTCGATCTCCCCAATCGCCTGGCGGTGGTGGAACCCGGAGTAATCAATTTGAATCTCACGGCGGCCGTAGCGCATGCGGGGTTATATTACGCGCCCGATCCGAGCAGTCAGCAGGTATGCACCATTGGCGGCAATGTGGCTTTTAATGCGGGCGGAGCACACTGCCTAAAGTACGGCATGACCAGCAACCATATCTTGGCAATGAAGATGGTTCTAGGCGATGGTCAGGTCGTCGAGGTAGGCAGCTTGGCGGGTGAGCAGATCGGCCCCGACTGTCTGGGCTTGATGGTCGGTAGCGAAGGGCTGCTGGGAATTGCGGTTGAAATCACGGTCAAGCTGCTCCCCAAACCCGAGATGTTCCACACCGTGCTGGCAGGCTACAGCGACTTGCAGACCGCGGGCGCTGCGGTGGCTACGATCATTGCCAGCGGGCTGCTACCGGCGGCTATGGAGATCATGGATCGGCTGAGCATGCAGGCAGCTACCGCAGGGGTGGGTGCCAGCTACCCGGCGGATGCCGAAGCAGTGCTGATCGTGGAGCTCGATGGTAGCCGCGAAGCGGTTGCCGCCGAACGAATACTGCTGGATGAACTGTTGAGCACCAGCGGTGCCAGCCAAGTCATCGTAGCTGCGGACGCTGCAGAGCGGGCTAAAATCTGGAAAGGCCGCAAGAGCGTCTTCTCCGCAGTCGGTCGCCTTAGCCCCGACTTTATCGTGCAGGATGGCGTCGTGCCACGCAGCAAACTCGGCTTCGCCCTGACGCGGATCGAGCAGCTCAGCCAGGAAGCGGGTATCAAAGTCGCCAACGTGTTCCATGCTGGGGACGGCAATTTGCATCCGTTGATCATGTTCGATGGGCGGGAACCTGGACAACTTCAGCGGGCTGAAGAGCTAGCCGCGCGCATCGTGCAGGTCTGCATCGACCTGGGGGGCTCGATCACTGGCGAACACGGCGTGGGGATGGAGAAACGCCAGTTTCTCGCCGGCATGTTCTCCGAGGATTCCATCGCCTGCATGCGCCGCATTCGCGCTGCCTGCGACCCGCATCAGGTGGCCAATCGCGACAAAATGTTCCCCGCCGCCGACGCTCCCGCACTGTCGATGTATGGCCTGCATCCGCTGGAACAGCAAGGTGTCATCAGCCGCATGTGATCGAAAGTCTTGGCGACTTCCGCTACGGATTGAAGTTTATCAATACCAAAGGAATGTTCAGTGCGCAGCACGCTGTTCTTCATACCTCACGAACTGTTCGGCGTGCCGCTGTTTGGCTTTGGCTGGCTGCTGGCCGGCTGGGTCCTCGTGGCTATCCTGTGGGTAGCCGGAGCAGTTTGGCGCAGCAAGCGCAGCCCAGAGCAATCCGACATCTCCGGCGATCTACTAGCCGCGCTGCCGGTGTGGTTGATGGCCGCTGCTATCGTCGTGTTCGTGCTCCCCAATATCGAGCAAACTCTCCCCAATGGCGAGCCAATTGGGCTGCCTGTGCGGGGCTATGGGGTCATGGTTCTACTGGGGCTGCTAGCCGGGATTGGTATCACCATCGTCCGCGGCGGCCAGTTGGGCCTCGTCCCGGACCTCATCATTGGACTCGGATTCTGGATGATGCTAGGTGGAATTGTGGGTGCCCGCCTGTTTTACGTCGTGCAGAAGTGGAGCGACCATCCGCAAGTGGATTGGCAGCACCGCCTGTTTGATATTTTCAAACTGACCGAGGGTGGATTGGTTATCTACGGCGGAGTTATCGGTGGACTCGTGGCCGGGATAATCTTTTGTCGGCGACAACGCTTGCCCATTTTAGCCACCGCCGATCTAATCGCGCCGGGCTTTCTGATCGGACTGTCGCTGGGTCGTATTGGCTGCCTGCTACACGGTTGCTGCTTTGGCGGCGTCTGTACGGCCAATCTGCCGGCCATCCATTTTCCAGCCGGTAGTGGCCCGTACTACTCGCAATTGGAGTCTGGGGAGTTGTTGGGGATCGAGCTCAGCGACGCGCGCATTCCTCCGGGCACAATTGGCCAAGTCCAGCCCGACAGTTTGGCAGCACAACGCGAGTGGCAACCGGGGCAGCACATCGGCGAAATCACATTGTGGAGAGACGACGCGGATTCTAGTGCGTCAACTAATAGTCCTCCGCTGCGCGCCGACGTGACCATCGATGGCCAAAGAACCACGCTGCTGCCATCGCAACTCCCCACGCAGAGTCTGCCGACCCATCCCTCGCAGCTTTACGCATCGCTCAACGCGCTGTTGCTGTGCCTGTTGGTGTGGCATTTACAGCCGCTGCCGAGCCGCGATGGAGTGGCGTTTTTGGTTGCTATTGTGCTGTATGCGCTGTCGCGTTTCCTGCTGGAATGGGTTCGCAGCGATGAAGCTGGACAGTTGGGTACACAGCTCACGATCTCGCATCTGATCGCCGTCGGCAGCGGAGTCGTGGCTGTGTTAGCGCTGGTGCTGGTCTATCGACGCCCTGCCGGCCGAGCGTGGCAGTGGCCAGCGGTGTAGGTGGCCCGCGGTGTAGGTGGCCCGCGGTGTAGCTCAATCACGCCCCTGGAGCGCTCAGCCACTGCACCATCAAACGATCTATTTGGCCGCTGATTTGGCCACGGGACAGCACTTGTTGGCAACCCGCATGTTCGGCAGCAGCCAGACGCGCGGCCTGGACGTGTGGCCCAAAAGCAATTCTATGTGCCGCTGGGAACTGGCCGCTCAGCCTGTCGACCAAGCTGGGAATAGCCTCGAGCGAAACGCTGCTCAGGTCGATGATCCAGGCCGAAACCTCTTCCGCAGATAGCTCCGTCAGCTTGTCCGAGTCGACGGATAGGGCTACCACCACTGCAGCTTCCAGCTTCTCGGCGGCCGCTCGAAACGTGGGCACAAAGAACAGATCCTTAGTCACCAACACGATACTGCTATTCGCCATCTGTCTCGTCCCCGATCTGTTTTTAAATGGGCTCTCACTCGTCACGCTAAGCTACACAGGTCACGCGACTTAGCAGCTACAGGAAAACCGTATAGTGACAGCCAATTATGGTGGAAAGACTTGACTTTTCTAGCCCCAATGCATTCCATTGGGTGGTACCGACTACGAGTAAGTACAATGAAGAGACATCTTTAACACAGGCACCGCAGAGGTGTTATCCGCCCAATTTGCACCGCATGAATCTAGCCTCGCTCCAACAGTTCTTTGACGGTTCGCCAGCAATTCGCTTGCTGCGATCCCCTCATGCGCCGTGGATTCTTGCGTTTTTGCATCAGCAGTTTAAATGCTCGGAACAGATTACTTGGCCGCACACAGCGCTTGCGGCTGAGCTCGATGCGGCGCTCCATGAGCTGCGGCGTGAGGAGGGCGTAGCTCTCCAGAGCTACACCTCCGCCAACGGCGCGAGCTCGCCACGGTTGACCGGCGACGCTTATTTGACCCACTGGGCCAGTAGTGATGCGCGGCTGTTGAAGCGTTTCATCGATACCTCGCAGACGGAGCCGGTGTATCAGCTTACTCCCGACGCCGAGCTGGTGCTTTCTTTTGTCGCCAAAGCGACGCGCCAGGATCGCTTCATTGGCACGCAGATTCATCTGCAGTCGATTTTGGGCTTGCTCCAAGAAGTGATTGCCGACGCGAGCGACAGGGACGATCCGCAGCAGCACCACAGCTTGCGCGCCCGCTTCGACCTGGCTGCCGATCAGTTGGAACAGTTGAAAAGCGAGTTTCGCGGGGTCGAGGAGCGTTTCAAATCGATCACTCGCGGCGTACAGCAACGCCTGTTGCAATCGCAAGACTCGCGCGGTGAGATCATCGAGTTTGCGCTGGACGCTGAAGATCTGCTGAAAAGTGGAGACCAAGGACGTAGCTTCGCCGAATTCCTCAAGCTGGTTCACGACCCAGCTCGGCAGGCGCAGTTGGTCGAACTGGTGCGCGAGCTGACTCAACTGGACGCGCTGACCGGTCGCCACGAAGCCCTGCAGGCGCTGCGGACGATGCTCCCGAGCCTGCTGGCTGAAGCGGAGAAGATCCTTAGAACGACCCAGCATTTAAGCCTCACACTGCGACGCTTGCTGGACACCCGTAGCAGCCGCCAGCATCGGCAGTTGGCGCAGCTTTTGCGCGACATCCGGCTAGCGGCCAGCCAGCGCAGCGAAAGACCACCGCCGGATGTCGGTTTGGATATCGAAGTGGAGCTTGAGATCCAGCTACCCTGCGACCGCCCCTTTTGGTCGCAGTCCGAACCGTTCGTCGAAGTCGACTGGCAGTTGGCGGACAGCGATCCCGCCCAGCAGGCTGAAGCGCTCCAGCAATTGGTGGCCTTGCAACGCATCGATTGGCAGGGCATGCGGCGCAACATCACAATTCTGTTGCAGTCGCAGCCCGAGGTCTCGCTGCAAGAATTGTTAGAGCGTTTCCCGATTCAAACGGGTACGATCGAGGTGCTGGGGTATTTGCAGATCGCTCACGAGGACGGACACGACATCGACCAAACACAATTGACCACGCTAACTGCGGACTGGCATGGCGCACCACCGCGGGTGTTGCACATCCCGCGAGTTGTATTCCGGCGGCCAGTGCGCAAGGGAGTCGCCCCGCCGTCGGAACCGAATACTGAACTGGAGATAAGACAGTGACTCAAGCAACTGAACCGACTGAATCAGCAACGCTGCCGCGAGCCGTCGATGCGCTGCCTGCCTACAAGGACTGGAGCCTGTCTGCGGTGCGGTTGCTTCAGGGCCCGATCTACAGCGATGACACCTCCTGGGATCTGACGCTGCGCTACCAGTCGGCATTGTACGATTACTTCGCGCGTATTGGTTTAATGTTGGTAGTAGACGAAGCAGAGGGCTTGGCCTATCTGCGACATCTGGCTGACGACGAAGCCCGCGACGAATACCAGGAGCTGCCGCGCCTGTTCCGGCGGACGCGTTTGAGCTACGACGTCACGCTGCTATGCGTCCTGCTGCGAGATGAACTGCGGCGGTTCGAAGAAGAGGACTTGGACAATCGCCGCTGTGTGGTGGACCAGTCGGCGCTGCTGGACGTTTGGAAAGGCTTCTTCCCTCGTGACAGCGATGAAGTGCGGCTGCACAAATCGCTCGATGCGGCCTTCAAGCGGCTTGAGTCGCTGCGGTTGGTCAGCCGCTTTGGAGATGCGCCGGGGAGCTGGGAAGTACGTCGCATTCTCAAAGCCCGCTTGCCAGTCGCAGAGCTAGAACGGCTCAAGGAGCAATTGCTACTCAAGGGAAATCAAGAGAAAGTGAATCAAGAGTCTGCCCATGGATAAACTGGATCTTCAAACTCACGCTGCGGGCGCTGCCGATTGGCTCGGACACCCGCGTCCCGGCTACCGCTTGAAAAAGCTGGAAGTTACCAACTGGGGCACCTTCGATAGCACCGACGGCAAGGTCTACAGCCTAGCACCCAATGGACGAACCGCCCTGTTAGTCGGTCAGAATGGATCGGGTAAATCGACGCTGGTCGACGCTCTGCTCACGCTGCTAGTGCAGCCCGGCGTGCGGAATTACAACGTAGCGGCTGGTGCCAAGAAACGCGAGCGCGATGAACGCACTTACATTCGCGGCGCTTGCGGTCGCTCGAGCGATGAAGAGCTCGGTTCCGTCACCGATTACCTCCGCCCAGGCGACAAGCACTACTCCGTACTGTTGGCCTGCTTCGAACGCGCCGACACCGGGGCGGCGTTCACGATTGCCCAAGTATTGCAAGTGACTGGTGACGGCGAGCTCGACAAAACCTATGCGTTTTGCTCGGGAGAGCGGAGCATCGCAGCGGACCTGAGCGGACTGCAACGCAGTCAAAGAATTGTCAAGCAATTGGTCCAGCGTGGTTTCCAAGCCACCACAAAATATTCAGAGTATCTTCCTTGGATCGTGCGCTGCACCCATCAGCGCCCCAAGGCCATGGATGTTTTCAATCAGACAGTCGCGGTCAAAGACATTCAAAGCCTCAATCGTTTCATTCGCGACCACATGCTCGAACCCCATTCGTGGCGCGAGCGGATCGAAGGCTTGCTGGGGCACTTTACACAGCTCAGCCAGGCCCACCTGGCGCTGGTCAAGGCACGACGGCAAATCGAACTGCTCACGCCAGTTGCGGCGGCAGCCGAAGCGTTTAGCCGTTTGGCTGGAGAGATGGAGGATTGCCAGCATCAGCTAGACGCAGTCGACAGTTATTTTCGCACACATCTGGTTCAGTGGCTCACACCGCGCATGCATGATCACCTGTCGGCGATCGCCGCCGCCGGTCGCCGCAAACAAGAACTGCAGCGCGAAATTGAACTGCTCGACGAGACGCAACGCACGCTGAAGAACGAAATTGAGAAAACCGGTGGCGAGCGGTTGAGGCAATTGCCCCTCTTACTAGAGACGCAGCAAGCGCTGCTGGCCGCCAAGCGCCGCGAGCGCGAGCGTCTACAAACTGCCCTGCAGACGATTGGTCTCCCCACAGAGGAACGCACATCGTGGCTCGATGACCGACTGAGCTTTGAGAGCCTGCCAGCTCAACTGGAAGTCGTGCGGCAGCAGTTGATCGAGCAGTCTTCCCAGTTGAGTGAACAACGTCTACAGCAGGCGCGGCGCTTAACCGAGGTGCGAACCCGCAGCGAAGACGAGCAATCGCAGCTCGCTGCACTCAGCGAACAGCCAGGCAATATCCCCAGTTGGCTCGCCGAGGTGCGGTCGGCCATGGCACGCGCACTACAACTGCCGGAAGCGGAGCTGGTCTTCGCTTGCGAACTGATCAGTGTGGCTGAAGCCGAGCTGGCTTGGCAACCCGCCATCGAAACGGTGTTGCGCCGTTTTGCGCTCAGCCTGCTGGTGCCCGAGTGCCACTACCGTGCGGTCAGCCATTATGTCGAGAACCACGCGCTCGTCGATGCGCGCGGGCGCGGGCAGCGTTTGGTTTATGTTCGCATCCCCGAAAAAATCGCTGCGACCATAGCGGATCGGCTACACCCCGATTCGATGGTTCGCAAGTTGGTGCTGCGCGCGGCTCCGCCGCAGATTCAGCCTGCTAACGGCCACCCAGGTGCACGACCGCCGGACGAACTGGCGATCGACCTGATCCCTTGGTTAGAGCAAGAGCTGCGGCGGCGATTTGATTACCGCTGCTGCCATACCATCGAGCAATTCCAACGCGCTCCGGGACTGGCTATCACCCAGAATCGCCATATCAAATTTGGCGGCCAACAACACGAGAAAGACGATCGGCCGGGCGGGGCGGATTCCAAGCGGTTCGTGCTGGGTTGGGATAATGCGCTGCGGATGGGCGATTTGCGCAGCAGTCTACACGATCTGCGCGAGCTCCAACAAGACATTCTCCAATCGATCCAATCGTTGGAAAGTGAATCGCGTCTGCTGTCTAAGAAACTGGCTGCGATCGATACAGCCGGTGGCGTTCCCGATTTCGATTTGATAGATACCCAGCGACATCAAGGCGAGATCGATGCATTGGAAGCCGAGCGCGATGCGATCGAGGAATCCAATGGCGCGGTGCGACTACTGCGCGAGCGTTTGGATGCGGCCATCGAACGCCGCTTTGCGGCGCAGCGTCAGCGCGATGCACAAGTGGCCACGGAGAGCAATCTGCTGCGCGAAAGCGATCAGGCTAAACATTGGTTGCAGCGCCATCAAGCTACGCTCAGCGAACGTGAAAAGCAGGGGAGTCTGATCGCCCATCGACTGGCCTTTGCAGCGCTCGATGCGACGCTCCAGCCGCAGTTGTCGCAGTTTAAGGAGTTGTCGGAGTTTGCCGAACTACAGACAGTGGCTTCTCAGACGCTTCAACTACGGCTCAATGCGCTGCACCAATCGGCCGAGCCGATTCGCGCGGACGGCATTCGCGCCATGCAGAAATTCCTGAGCGATTCACCCGAAGAACGCACCGACCTGCGGGCTGATTGGCTATACCTGGACGGCTTCCTGGGAATGTTAGACCAACTGCAACAAGAGGATTTGCCGCGGCACGAGCATCGTTTTCGCGAGCGTCTGAACGACAATGTGACGCAGGAGCTAGGCGTCTTGCACGCCGCTCTGCAGTGCGAGCGGCAAGAGATTCTGGACAAGATCGAAACGCTCAACGGTTCGTTGGAACAGCTTGAGTATCGCGCGGGAACCCACATGCGACTCGAGCCACGCCCGGTTGCCGATCGCGAGATTCGCGACTTCCAAGCACTCTTGGTCGATTGTCTGAGCGATGCCTTTGACGGTGATACCTCCGCCGACGAAGCGCGGTTTGCGCGCATCGAGCGGCTGATACGTCGCTTTCGCGAAGAGGAGCGATGGCGCGAGAAGGTGACCGACGTCCGCCGCTGGTTCGATTTTAGCGCCCGCGAGCTGGATGCCGTCAGCGGTGCTGAACTGAGCTGCTACGAAGATAGTTCAGGGCAATCCGGTGGCGAAAAGGCCAAGCTGGCCTTTACCATTTTGGTAGCTGCCATCGCCTACCAGTTCGACATCGACCCCAATCAGCCCGACGACGATCGGCTGCACTTCGTGGTTATCGACGAGATGTTCTCCAAAGTCGATGATCGCTACGCTGACTACGCATTGCAGTTGTTTGAGAAGTTTGGCTTGCAATTGTTGATCGTGGCGCCGCTGGACGCCAAGGCGCGCGTCACCGAGCCCTATGTCGGCTGCTACTTGCACACCGTCAAGCACGAGCGCTCTCGCACCAGCGATGTCATATCGCTAACGGCCGACGAATACGAACGCGCACAGCGGCAGCAGAACGACGCGCTGCCTATACCTCAGCCTGTTCCAGCACTAGCCACCCGCGTCCCCAACAAACCTCGTTAATAGCCTTGCCGGCGATCTCGACTCTGTCGTGGGCTTGTGTCTCGACCCCGTTGTGGGCTTGTCCTGGGCTGCTAAAACTTTGATGTTAGGGCACTTTAGGGTTTGCGTAACATTCCTTCCGTCGAGCTTGCCTCGGCGGGGGAAACAACTGGAAGCTAAACTCTTAGTGAGTCGACATCGCTTGCGGTGGATACTTAGTGGTTAAAGCGGCATCGTAAAACCCGCAGCTAGCGCCGTCGGCTCACTAAACCGACAACTCGACACGCGGGCATGGGGGCTGAAAAACGCAGTGCAATCGGCTTACAAAGCGGGTTTGGGAGGTTCGATCGGCGACTCATAGGTCGCCTGTCCCTTGGTTTTCAGAACGCGGCTGTAGACGCTGTTGCCGACTGTGATGAACAGTGTGTCGCGACGCATGCCGCCAAAGGCCAGACCACTTACCGCGCTGGCGGTCGGCGTGGGGATGATAAAGTGTACTCTGCCCAGTTGATCGAGCACTTGAATGCCAGCGGCGGTGGCCAGGTAGGCGCGTCCTTCGCTATCGAGTGCCACAGCGCTGGCACCGCTGGTGGCGCGCAAGTAGGGCAGATGTAGATATCCAAAGGCTTGGCGGTGCTCGAGCGATCGGTCGGCGGCGATACGGGCGTGGGCCGTGGTTTGGCTGGTGGCAGACAGCAGGTGCATGAATGCGTGGTCAATGGTGGGGGCGATCGCCGAGGCGGGCTCGGTCAGTTCAAGGGCCCCCTTCACATTTCCTTCATAGCTGCTCCAACGCACTGCGGGCGTGGACTGGTCGTTGATATAAAATCCATCGGGGAGTGTGACCAGCGAGTGGCACTTGGTGTCGGCTATGACTACCGTCTCCTTACCCTCGGCGTCGAAACGAACGATCTGCTTGGTGTCTTTGCAACCCCACAAGACTCCACTGGGGCTAAAGGCCAAACTGGTGATGCGTCCCGTCTGATCGGCGAAGACCCGCGTCTTGCCATCCTCGCCAACTCGGTAGATTCGACCTGCTTTGGAGTCGCTGAAAAACAGTTCTCCGGCTGCGCTGCAGGCGGGCGCCTCTGCTAGTTCATGCCCCGAGCTAACCTCGCGCCACTCCGCACTAGGGATCAACACATCGATGCGCCGCTCGGCCGTGGCATTGGGGGCGGCTTGGATCGGCTCGGGATATCCACGCCATAGCCAGCGCAGCGCATCGGGCATAATTGCACTAGATTGCTTGGCGTTATGACCACCTTCGCCCCACACATGTTTGACATCATAGCCTGCCCAAGTCAGCGCGCTGAGCATGCTCTGATTGGCCAGCCACCAATCTCCGGCGTAGATGTTCAAGTCTTGGCTTCCGTCCTGTAGAAAAATCCGCAGCGGTTTGGGGGCGGTCTTGCGGACCAGTACTGGAAGAGCATCACCACCGCGCAATCCCACAAAGGTGCCGATGGTGCATATCACGCGGCGAAATGCATCGGGCCGCTCCCAGGCCGCATTGAAAGCACAGATGCCACCGGAACTGGCACCGGCTAGCGCACGGTCGTTGGGATCGCTGCTGAGATTGTATTTCTTGCTAACTTCCGGAATCAGCTCCTCCAACAGGAAGCGCGCGTAGCGGTCACCCAACGCGTCATATTCAAAGCTTCGATTAAAACGGGGCTGAGCATTTGCCTTGACCGCCGGTACGATTCCTGGGGCGACGAAAATACCGACGGTCACCGGGACATCGCCCGCATGAATCAGATTGTCCAGAATCTGCGGTATGTTCCAACCTTGAGCGCGTCCCAGGCCATCTTGGACGATCATCGTACAGGCAGGCTTGTCGGCCGAGTATTGAGCCGGGACGTAAAGCCAGTATTCGCGCTGTGTCCCTGGGTAGATCTTGCTGGCTAACGTGAAAGGCCCTTCAACTTTTCCTTCGGGGACCCCAGCCTGCTTGACCGCTTCGGGCGGCACGGGATAGTCGGGTTCATCCGCCGCAGCCACATTGAGCGTGGTTGCGATCCCCAGGTGGCTGGCACAGAGCAACAGCCCCACTAGGACGATTAGCATTCCCAGCAACTTGGTGGCGTGCGGCGGAAAATGGCACAAGTGCGATGGAACACGTGAAAGCATGAGCTGAATACCCTGAGGCACAACGGAGAAAGGCGAGAGCGCGTGAGCTGTGGACTCTATTTTAATCGATTCGGCACTTGGCGGCGATGCGTACGCTGCCAAATAGCCAGCGCTCGCTACAATTGTCCTGTTCCCGTTCGTTCGAGAACCCGTGCATTCGAGAACTTGCGTTCATCCGATAACTTTGGCCAGGCATTGGCCGACCTTTAGAAAACCATCGCCCTCCGAGACCTCTGATGACCTGCAGCCCCAGCTTGGAACGCTTCGTCGGTCTGGCCCGCGACCATGACTTAGTCCCCGTTTTCCGCCGTCTGCTGAGCGATTCACATACGCCAGTCTCCGCCTTTCGGCAATTGGATGACGGGCAATCCGCGGCCTGCCTGTTTGAAAGTGTCATCGGTGGCGAGAAGGTCGGCCGCTACAGTTTCATTGCAGTCGGGCCACGCTGCCGCATGTCGGCCTTTGGCAATGAATTGGAAGTCAGCCAACACCGGCCCGCAGGAAATCCCGCATCGGCAGGCGCGCACCGCTTGCCCAGCGACAGCGACAGCGACAACTGGACGACGCACACCAACCACGTCCAAGACCCGCTGGAAGAGCTCTGGCAGGCCGTGGCAGGCAAGCGCGTGGCTGTGCTCCCAGAGCTGCCCCCGCTGACCGGCGGAGCGATTGGATACGCCAGCTACGATGTGGTCCGCTATGTGGAGGACCTGCCCCATCCGCCCGTCGATGATCGCCATCTACCCGACCTGGATTTCTCTCTGTTCGACGACTTGGTCATCTTCGATCATGTTACCAAATCGCTATTCGTCGTAGCCCACGTCCACTGCGATGAGTTTGAATCGCCGGAGGTGGCTTATGACAGCGGGCACGCGCGGCTGGAGCGGCTGATCGCCAAATTGCAGCAGCCAACGCATCCGCTGTCCACCGCCGATTTCGACAGTCTTGCCACACAGCCGCTCGATCCACGTAGCAACTTCACGCCTGAAGAATTTGAATCGGCAGTCCGTCGCTGCGTCGACTACATTCGCGCTGGGGATATTTTTCAAGTGGTCATCAGCCAGCGTTGGGAACTGCCCCGGCTGTGCGATCCGTTCGAAGTCTACCGCACGTTGCGAGTAGTCAACCCCAGCCCGTTTATGTTCTTCGTACGGACTCCGGCGGTAACGCTGGTGGGATCGTCGCCAGAAGTCATGTGTCGCGTGATGGAGGGGATAGTCACAGTTCGGCCGCTGGCGGGCACCCGGCCTCGTGGAAAGACTCCCCAAGAGGATCGCGAGCTAACCGCCGAACTATTGGCCGACCCCAAGGAGCGGTCCGAGCACGTGATGTTGGTCGACTTGGGCCGCAACGATGTCGGTCGAGTCGCCAAGTATGGTACGGTCGAGCTGAGCGATATGATGGTGGTGGAACGCTACAGCCACGTGATGCATATTAGCTCCAACGTCCAGGGAGAACTGCGCGACGGGCTGCACGCCATGGATGCCATGAAAGCCTGCCTGCCGGCCGGCACGGTCAGCGGGGCACCTAAAGTGCGAGCGATGGAGATTATCGACGAGATCGAACCGCAGCGCCGCGGTCCCTATGCGGGTGCAGTGGGCTATATCGACTATTCAGGCAATATGGACACTTGCATCGCGCTGCGGACAATCGTTTTTACCGACGACAAGATCTACATCCAATCCGGAGCTGGCATCGTCGCAGACAGCGTCCCGGCCACCGAGTATCAGGAAACTGTCAACAAGGCAGGTGCCATGCTCAAGGCCATAGCTGCCACCATGGCTCGCACGCGCAGCAATGCTTAACAATCGAGAAAGTATAACAAACGCAAGCGGAGGCAATCGCTTTTGTGAACCTAACGTGTTAGCGTGTGTTTCGAAGCGCTAAGCTCGGCTCAACTAGACCGGGTCTGGACATCGCAACGCATCGATCCACGGTTGCACTTGTGCCTCGCGCGTTTCGTCGAGAATCGTTCGCCCTGTATTAAGCGCTTCAGAAGAATCTGTGGGTCGTCGGTCGATTCAAGAAGCAGGTTGGATAGGTTTTCTAAGGCATGGCAGGGCAAAAAGAATGGCTTTCATGTTGGACTAGGGTGGTATACTTTATAATGCTGGTATTAACGGCCGGCTCAAGAAGCGGCAATTGCTGAAGACTAACTTAAACCAACATTTAAGGAACGCTGTGATGATGTCGCTTAGTACACTGAGAAAATCTGCGGTGAGAACCCATGGACGCAGAGGCTGGATGGTGCTGATCGGACTGTTCGCCATGGGCGTTTTCATGGCCCCAACCCAGGCAGCCAGCGATGCATCCCCGTCGCCACCATCCACCGCGCAGGGGAAGAAAATCGTATTCTTGGCAGGCAGCCCCAGCCACGGTTATGGAGCCCACGAGCACTTGGCCGGTTGCCGCGTTTTAGCGGAGGCGATCCAGCGGACGGCACCGGAGGTCACTTGCGAAGTGTACGCGGGTGGCTGGCCCGAAGATGAAAGCGTGCTGGACGATGCGGATACGATTGTGATGTACTGCGATGGTGGATCGCGTCATCCCGCTTTGAAGCACCTGGACACACTGAAAAAACACATCCAGCGCGGCGCCGGATTTGTCTGTCTGCACTACGCTGTGGAAGTTCCCAAGGAGCAAGGTGGCCCCGAGTTCCTCAACTGGCTGGGTGGGTACTTTGAAATGGATTGGTCGGTGAATCCTCACTGGACCGCAGAATTCTCCAGCCTGCCCGAGCATCCGATCACGGCCGGCGTGGCTCCCTTCTCAGCCTATGACGAATGGTACTTTCACATGCGTTTTGTACCCGACATGGCTGGTGTCACACCGATTCTTACCGCCCTTGCGCCGCAGGAGACGATGCTCCGCGCCGATGGTCCCCACAGCGGCAACCCCACCGTGCGCGCTGCAGTGGCCCGAGGGGAACCGCAACATGTGGCTTGGGCTTACAATCGTCCCGATGGCGGGCGGTCGTTCGGTTTTACCGGCGGGCACTACCACTGGAACTGGGGGCGTACGGAGTATGTGCGCCTGGTCAGCAATGCCATCGTGTGGACTTCACAAGCGGATTTGCCGAGCGATGGACTGGCCGTTTCCGCTGTTCCGATCGCCAAACTGAAGGTTGGGCAGGACGAGGATAAGCCAGCCGATTTCGACGCCGAGAGCATTCGTCAGCAGTTCAAGCTAAAGTAGTTATCGCTATCTCACCTTAGTTCAACGTTCGCACTATGTAGAACGGCTGCCCCAGCCGTTTCACCCATATCCGTAGAACGGCTGTCCCAGCCGTTTCACCGTAGAACGGTTGTCCCAACCGTTTCAGCGTAGAACGGCTGTCTCAGCCGTTTCACCGTAGAACGGTTGTCCCAACCGTTTCACCGTAGAACGGTTGTCCCAACCGTTTCAGCGTAGAACGGCTGTCCCAGCC
>CAKQNH010000024.1 GCA_934255105.1 uncultured Pirellulaceae bacterium | reverse complement strand
GCCATACAACTAACCGATTTCCCCACCCTCAACGTCGTACACTGCTGGAGCTGAAGCCAATTCACTGCCGCGACGGCGCTTTTTACTGCCATCGCTGCGACCTGAGGGTCTGACAAAACGAGAGCACGGATGCGAATCTATTGTCCACTACTGTTGCTGACAGCGGCTGCCATGGGATTGTGGCTGATGCCATGCCGCGGCACTGCGCAGACTCCCCTTAGAGCTCCCACAACGCAGCATCATCTAGTCAATATTGCTGCCGGTCAGATGGAGCAAGTCCGCGCGCAAATGGGGAGCTTGTGGGGCGACCGCCTGCGCGCAAACTCCGGAAATCCAATACAACTGCAGATTCAGACGGAAGCGGGACTAGCGACAGTGGAGTTTCGTGCCAACGAACAACGCATTTTGGTCGACGGGCCGCCCGGTGTGGCCGCCGATCTGGTGCGCTTCATTGCACTTGTGGTTCAGCCTGCCGAGGCTGGCGCGATGCGTACGCTGGCTCTGAATGCCAACGGACAAGCGTCACTGGCGCAGTCGACTCTCATGCAGGGACGTACCTCAGCCGCCGGCACACCGTTCGGGCTACCAAGTTTCTCAAACCAAGCCAACTCGCGCTCGATACCTAGTCGTCTGACCGCCGCCCAGCAAGAAGGGGCAGCCGCTGGCGGCCAAACGACCGGCGGTGAAGGTGGACCAGCCACGGGCCAACAGGCTCTGCCGCTACAGCCTTTCGAAGGTGTGCAAGTCGAAATGCTGCCCGAAATTGATGCCATCATTCTGCGCGGGCGCGATCAACAGTTGCAGGATTTGGCGGACATCATTCGGCGGCTGGATGAGGCCAGCCAAAATGCGCAGCCGGTGATCGAAGTTCTCCAGCTTCAACATACTGCGGCCGCACCCATCGCGACGCTCATCGCTCAAATTCAAACTGGCTTGCTGGCAAATCGCCAAGGGCGAGCGAGCGTGACTCCCCTGAACAAACCCAACGCATTGCTGGTGATCGGCTGGGGAGAAGCACTAGAGGTAGTCAAGGAACTCGTCACCAAATTGGATGTGCCAGTTCAGGCCGATACGCAATTCGCCATTCGGCAATTGCGCCATGCTCGGGCCACTGAGGTACAAACTCAGCTATCCGCATTCTTCCAGACTCGCGGGGGCCTAGCGCCCACGATCCAGTCCACCATCGACAGTCGCACCAATGCGATCATTATTCATGCTTCGCCGCGCGACCTTCAGGAAATCCAAAAGCTGCTGGACGAGTTGGACGTGCCTCGCGGGCAAGCTATGCAGCAAGCCCGAGTGTTTGAGATTCAGCATAGCATGGCGGCGGATATCGCACAGTCTTTGCAGACCGCTTTGTCCTCCTCGGGCGTCGGCAATCAAACGAGTCTGCAGCTAGTCGATCGGGACGGCAATCCACTGGCGACCAGCGGTGTGTTGGGGACTAGTCAAATCACGGTCAACGATCGCAATAATACTTTAATTGTCTCCAGTGCGCCGGAGAATTTGGAGTTGATCCAGCAACTGATCCAACAGCTCGATACGCCGGGGATGGTTGCCAAGATCAAGATCTTCCCGATCATCAACGGAGACGCAGGCGACATGGTGCAGATGTTGCGTTCGCTGATTCCCAGTCAATCGGGAGGGGTCGGCGGTGCTTCGCAACTCTCCTCCTCACCGAACGAAAGCTCGCTGGTGCCGCTGCGATTCACGGTCGACGGACGTGGCAATAACATTATCGCGGTCGGTTCAGAGGGTGACTTGAATATCGTTGAAGCGTTGGTTATCCGCTTGGATGAGAGCGACACGATGGAGCGCAAAAGCACCGTCTATCAGCTCAAGAACTCTCCCGCTGTCGACGTGGCTCTGGCCATCAATGAATTTTTGCGTAGCAAACGACAAGTGGAAACGGCGCTCCCCATGTCGAGCAATCCCTTTGCGCAGCTTGAAAAGGAAGTCGTAGTAGTTCCGGAACCTGTGCAAAACAAATTGATTCTGAGCGCTACGCCACGCTATTTCGATGAAGTCAGTAAGCTGATTGAACAGCTCGACCAAGAGCCTCCTCAAGTGATGATCCAAGTACTGATTGCCGAGATCGAGTTGGGCAATACCGATGAGTTTGGCGTGGAGCTGGGACTGCAAAACTCGGTGCTCTTCGATCGCAGCCTGCTGGGGGATTTGCTGACGCTGAACAGCACGACAACTTCCCCTGGCTTGCCCACGATCACCACGCAGAACATCGTGGGAGCGAGTAACATACCTGGATTCAACTTCAATGATACGGCGCCGCTGGGTAACTCGGGCTCCAACCAAGCGCTCCAAAGATCTGGACAGGTGGGTGGCCAAGGTATCTCCAACTTCGCCGTCGGTCGCAATAATGAAACGGCCGGCTTTGGTGGGTTAGTTCTATCGGCCAGCAGCGAGAACGTCAGTTTTCTCTTGCGCGCTTTGCAGGAAAGCAAGCGTCTGGAGGTGCTTAGTCGCCCGCAAATTCTGACGCTCGACAATCAACAAGCCTTCATTCAAGTCGGCCAGCGGGTACCGCGCATTGTCAGTTCGACCATCAATCAAGTTGGGTCCCAGAACAGCGTGACGCTTGAGAACGTCGGCCTAATCATCGGTGTCACGCCGCGGATCAGCCCCGAGAACAACGTGGTTATGGAGATCGACGCCGAAAAATCCAAGCTCGGCCCCGAGAGCGAAGGGATTCCCATTTCGATCTCGGCTAACGGGAGCGTCATCCGCTCGCCACGTATCGACACCATTACCGCTCAGGCTACGGTTAGCGCTGGCACCGGCGAGACTATCATCCTGGGCGGTTTGATATCCCGCCAAACAGAAACTCTGCACCGCCAAGTTCCCTGGTTGGGCGATTTGCCGCTGCTCAAGTACTTGTTCAGTTACGATTACTTCAATATGCGGCGAACTGAATTGTTGATCATCATGACACCCTATGTGATTCGCTCACAGGGAGACATGGAGCGCATGAAGCAAGCTGAGTTTGCGCGGATGAGTTGGTGTGAAGCGGACATTTTCGCGATCCATGGTGACGTTTATCCCTCGACGAATTTGACGACGTCGTTGATCGATGGCATGGAGACCGAGACCATTTATCCTGCGGTCGATCCACGTGGCCGGCTGAAAGGGATAATCGACGAAGCGCCCCCCTACTCGACACCTCTACAGGATTCGGGGCCACCAATCAGACCTGAGGTAGTGCCACCTCCCAGTTCGAGATCGGGCGAAATTCCCAAACGCGATTCGAGCCCACTAGCGGCACTTGACCTACCCACAGTTCCAACCACAACCAATGCAGCATTCACGCCGTCATTCAGTCCTGGCGCTGTCGTTACCGCCAGCGCGACCGAAGCAGTGGGATCTGCCTATCCAAGCAGTTCAAACAATGGCTCTTTCGTGGTCCCGGCCTATTATCCCAGCCCAGCGGTAGCTCCGCAAAACACTGGAGGTGTGCGATGATCGCTTACCAGTCGAAGCACACGTTTCACATCGCCATGCGCCTATTCTGTCTGTCTCTGGCCGTCGGCTTATGCGGTTGTCAGTTTGCACCTAGCACTCCCAAAATGCGTTGGCCGTGGGCCAAGGAAAAACCGGCTGTACACCCCGAGCGCGTCGTGGCGGTCTGGACCGACACAGTGCTGCATCAACCCAATCAACCCGGTGTGCGAGGGTTTGGTGGGCGAGTCTACTTCTACGAGAAGGACAAGACCGACCCTATTGAAGTTGAAGGTGGACTAGCGGTCTATGTATTCGATGCGGAGAAGTTAGAGGTCCATGATCAACGACCGGAGCGCAAGTTTGTGTTCACCCCCGAGCAATTTGCGTCGCAAATGAGTCGTACTTCACTCGGCCCTTCCTACAGCGTTTGGCTGCCGTGGGGGGAAGTGGGCGGGCCGCCCAAACGCCTGAGTTTAATCGCGCGCTACGAAGGTTCTGCCGGTGGGACGACTATCGGAGAACCTACCATCAAGCTGTTGCCCGGTGTGCCCAATCGCAGTGTTGACTCAGCAACAGAGCTAGCCGACAAAAACAAAAAATCGCCTTATCAGTTGGTCGGTCACACGGAGGCCCAGCGGGGCGATGGCGACAATGCCGAAAACTCAGCCGTGCAAACTCTCAGTGGTTCCAAACGATCCAGACACGACGTGAAGACAATCGATCTGCCCCCTAGTTTTCAGCGTCACTTGCAACAGCCCGGTGAAGGCGAGAGTTTAGACAGCCTTGCTCCCACGCCGTCCAATTCAAGCGGCGGTGGTACTTCAGCCAGTAGCGGTATTTCAGCCAATAGCAGTACTTCAGCCAATAGTGGTTTACCGGCGGCTCAGCCAGCCAGCGACGGTTCGAGCGAAGTGATAACGCTCGATAACGATGCGCTGCAACAGCTATCGGAGGCTCAAGCCACAGCCCCCATGACGACTAAGGTCATCGATCATCGCTCGCGGACCCAGCAGCGTTTTGGCGGAAATGGCGTTGCGAACGGAGGCACCAGCGGAACGTCATCCCCATCGCGGCTGGATATCCGTGAAGGCAGGTGGCTCGAGGGCAAGCCTCGCATCGGCCCAGTGGAATAGTCTACCACTGACAATTGCCGCTTAATGTGGCCCGACGCTCCGCGTCGGTTTTGCAAGAGCAGCGTCCTTAATGTGGCTCGACGCTCCGCGTCGGTTTTGCATGAGCAGCGTCCAACGACGCGGAGCGTCGAGCCACATTGAATGGCGTCGAGCCACATTCAAGTCTACTTGAACACCAACTCGTTTTGCACGTGATCGATAGCGGGTTCAAAGCTCAGCAATTGTGCGGCCAACTCTGCCGCGCGCTCGCTTTCGACAGTACCGCGCAGAATTGCGGTGCGTCCCGAGATGGTCAACTTGACTGAGTCGCCGGCCACGCCGTAGACGCGGTCGAGCATGCGTTGGTTGGCGGCTATTTCTGTCGGAGCGACCAACGTGTCTGGCTCCGGAAAACCGATCTCCAGGCGTGGATAGTAAAGCCCCCTGCCGCGCTGCGGTGGCAGGGGACGATTTAGCTCCGGTGCGGCGGAACGCTCAATTCTCAGCCCTTGAGTCGCTGGTGGGACACGGCCTACGCCGATGGCTTGCGTTGAGCCCACAAAGCCTGTTTGGCTGCGGCGGTCCGAGCCTACGAATTCGCTTCGGGCGCGATTGCCTCGTACAAAACGCTCGCTACCGTCGAGCATACCAGCGGCGGTGCCGACCGAAGTTCCCCCGCCGGTAGCTCCTAACCGGCCGCCTTGGTTGAGCGGAGAGTTGATAGGTTTACCCACGGAGCGATTGCCAAACAACTGGGCGTGAACGGGAGTGGCCAAACAGCCAAACAGTAGCATGCCGCAGCACAGACCCAATGGAACTCTTAATCGACAAAACATTTTCATTCTCCAAACTAATTGGTAGACCGCTCGTCGGCGACTTGGGCGATCGATTGCCCCAGGGTGAGCCAGTACGGTGTTTCGTTGAAGTGCACCAACACTTTGCCCGGCAAGATTTCCACGACGGATATGTCATACAAGGCCACGGGAAGTTGCTGGCCAACTTCCATGGTTTCGGTCGTGCCGCGACTATCCATGCGGAACCACGCTTGCGCTGCGCCAAAGCGATCGACGGTGATAGCGGTCAGTTGAATATCTTGAAGCGCTTTAGCAAAGCCGCGCGCAAAAAGGTTCCGTTGGACAAATTTCTCAGAGCTTGCCGAGGCGGGCTGAGCGTCGCTGGCAAGATGCCATTGGCTGAGAGATTCTTTGTTGGGCGAGGCGTTCAGGCCCAGCACTTCGATCGACAAGTTGACATCCAGCAGCCCCTCCTTCCCAGTTGGGTTGAGGGCTAGGGAACGAATCTTGTGGAGATGTCCGGCAGTGCGGAAGGCCTCTAGAAACTGCGCCAGCTTGGCCAGCGTGGCCTGCGCACGCAGGGAGTAACCGATGCGATAGCCGATCGCTTCTCGCTTTCCTTTTTTGGTGCGCGATTTGATCGTCAGCGCGACAGGTTGTCCCGCATCGACCGATGCCGATTTCAAACCGTGCTTCTCCACCTCCGTCAACAACCACTCTTGATAGCCGGAGCGCGCCAACTGCGGCGAGTAGGGTAGCGCGCGGGCTGCATAACCGGCCAGGCGTTTATCTGCTTTCTGCGCGAGCATCTGTTCGTCCTGCGTCTCACGCAAAGTATCGCTCAACGCATCGCGCTCTGCCGTCAACTCCTGCGTCGGCTTTTCGATCCAACTGCGGTACAGTGTGTCCCCAGCGTAGAACAAGATGACCAGTAGTCCGCCCGCGGCTAACCATTTAGTACGGTTGTTCATGGCGTCTCCTGCTGCTGAGAGCTGATAACTTCGGAACCATCATCCGGTGAACTCGCATCTGGCGAACTCTCTTCTGGCGAACTCTCTTCTGCGGCTGGGTTCTTATCTGACATTTTCAAATCTGCGATGCTATCCTCAGATCTGTCCGACGGACTAGTCGGTTCAGTGGCTGCCACCTGGGCGGAGTTTGCGACGGATGCTGCTGCGGCTTTGCGCTCCACATAAGCTTCGCCTTGAGGTACTTCGACAGGAAAGGTAATTTGCGTCTCAAACTGCCACGGGTATTCAGTCGAGTCGGCATTTTGGCTGATGCGCTGACTGGTAACCTGATATTTGGCGCTTCGAATTCTATTTTCGAGCTGGGCGATATTCTCTTGGTGAGCTACCTGCAGCGATAGGTCGACTCGCGCCATGCTGCCATTTGCGGAAGCCGTCAGTCTGCGCACCGTCGCCAGTTCGCCATCGGGTAATCGCGCGGACAATTCGTTCAGCTCCGCTAGCCAATCGACTTGGTCGCTCAACCATGATTCGACAAAAGCAACCTGGTCGGCCTTCTCTTGGAATTTAGCGGCCAGCTTCTTCTCGTCAGCTACTTCGATACGCAGCTCGCTTACCTCGGTCCGCAGAGTGCTCACGTCGGCCAGCATGAAATAGACTCCCAGTCCCGCCACTGCCAACACTGCCGCAGCTATAGCGCCCCAGCGATGTAGCGGGTTGGGTGGCTTGGGAGCTTTTTTGGGTGCCAATAGATTGATCGGCAGTTCGCCATGCAGATACTCCCAAGCGGCTCCTGCATTGGCTGCAGATGTCTGTGGTGCCAATTGGACCGAGGCGGCAGGAACCGGTGTCGCACTCCCTGCCCCGTTTGCACTCGCATCGCTGCTAGCATCTTCATCGGAATCCGAGTCTGCAACCTGCGGCGGCGAGGAGCCTTCATCGCTTGCGGGTCGCCCGCTCGCTGGAGTAGCCATGTCCGGCTTGGTGGTCTCAGCATCCGCGTCTGCTGTTGGGCTGCCATCGACTGGCGCGAGTGCAGGAGCTGCCGGATCCACTTCCCAGCCGAACAGTGGATCGACTGGTTGTACAATAACGCCCCGGTCTTCCAGTGAACGGGCTACGTGCCAAGCCGCTTCACAAGTCGTGAATACGAACCAAGCTTGTGGCAGGTCGGCCATTTCAGCCGGGAGAATTGTCAAGCAGCGTTGCGTTTCCATCCACACTTGGTCGGCCACCCGTTGCGGATCGTCGATAGCGGTTCGGATCAGACGCAGGTAGACAGGTTCCGCGCCGCGGCAAACCGCCAGTTCAGCCTCGCCCGACACCAAATGCACCGAGATATTCAGCGAGTCTTCGGCAACGTTTTTGCGGCGCAGTATTCCCAGCGGAGAGAGTTCTCGCGAGCAGACCGCCGCCAGGCGTAGGCTGGCCAGTTGGCTCCACTGCCGCAAGCGCTCGAGCTCGGGTGCGGGCAAAGCAAAGGCCAGCACGTGTTGACCATCACCCGTGGCCGCCTCACTCAGGCTCGGCTGCGCGTAGAAGTCCACAATGGGCGGGACATCCCCTTCGCCCAGTTGCTGTTCGACCGCCGCAGCCACCAACTCCGGCAGTTCGTACTGCTCTGCCACCGGCAGCGTTAAATTGAGCTGTTCCAAAAGGGGACGCGAGAGCAGCACAATCACCCGCTGTGGCCGCGCGGAGCTGGTGCGCAAATGTTCGGCGAGAGCCAGCAGAGGGTTATCAAAACCCGCCCAGGCCACCCGCCCACGGTCGCCGGCCGCGATCCGGCCGGACTTTCCACCGACGATCAAATAGTCGATCGCTTCGTGGTCCCAATGCACGATCGCCACTCGTCCACCCGCAGACGGGCGGCGTGTGGCTTGGTGCAGAAAGGGCATTTTGTCGAATAAAGCCTTCATAGACATTTCGTGTTGTTTGCAAAGCGAGTCTATCGCAGGTCTGGAGCGAAACGCTCGATGGGAAAGCCGCGATCCCATGCATGCCACACCTGATGGTCGATAATTTGGGCGGGAAGCTGCCGCGCATCGATAATTGCCGTGCAGCGGTAAACGGGGGTGAGCACGTCGCGGTAACCGATCGCTTGCGTGCGATATACGTCGCTGCGACACGTGAGGTAGGTGTCCAATTGTTTCAGTCGAGCCAAATCCACCAGTCCCTCGCTCAGCAGCCAAGCAATTGAACCGCGACTACTCCCCGGCGAAGCACCGCTGGCGCTGCCTGTCGTATCGCGCGCTGCGACAATCTGCTGTGCCAATTGCTCATCGATCCCAGGCACGCCTGCAAGGACTTCTAACGGAGCCTGCCGTAGATCAACACGGCCCACACGGCTGGTCCCTTTCTCGACGGTCGATTCGTCCAATAATCTTCCATTATAGTCTCCACCGACCGTCGGTTCACTCGAAAACGGCGAACGGAGCTGCCGATTTTTCGCAACCCGAGCCCCTGGGCGAGAGCCGCGGGACGAGCCAGCCGAGTTCGCGCTCGCCGAGCTGCCGTCGCTCTCCGCTTCCGCTTCCGGGTTGGGAACCCGCAAACGCACATCCACCAGATCCAGCACACTGCGCAAGCGAAACTTGGCTGGTTTGCTGAAATCCGGGCTCCATGTCTCCGCCGCCAAGTCCTGCCCGGAAGCTGCCGCTGAAGTAGGTGCGGAGCCAGCAGCAGCACCGGCACCATCGTTAGACCCGCTGCTTTGGAGCGCAGCGCTTACCGATCGCCCAGGCCCATATTGCCTCAACGCAATCACAAAATTGGCCCATTCTGCAGGCCAAATCGCCAGTAGTTGTCGGTGTAGCTCAGGCAGATTGTCTTGATTGAGATACACGCGTGGTCGACCAGCCATACTTTCATTGCGCTCCCCGTTGTGCCAGCTCAGATAATGCTGCCACGCGGGGGGCGCATTGCCATCGTCCCCCGCACCGCTGGCCAGCGCCGTCGATGAACCGCCACCGCTGGGAGCATTGCTCTGCAGCGACTCCGCGATCATCAATTCCAAAGTATCCAAGCGATAGTTTTGATTCAGGTCGCCACCCAACCATTGCATTCGGAACCAGTCGCGCGATTCGCGTTGATCATCGGACGATGAGTTCGATTGCATGCGGTCCATCAAGCGGCTTTCGCCGGCGATGCCGCCTGAGGATGAGATGCCGTGGCGGCGCAGCCAGTCGTCGACGGGGCCGCTTTCAGCTTGGGGTAGACGCATCAACGTGGCCCGAGCATGCCCAGGGAGTTGCTTTTCCCACTCTAACAGTGTGGGGATATGCAGCTTGGCCGATTGGTTTTCTAGACCGAACCTTACGCCGATCAATGCCTGGCCATCGTCGCCCGCAGCGAGGCCAGTTGTTGAGCCGGCCAGCGCGCTGTCGACCGATGCGCCACCTGCGACGGGAGCTAGCAGGCTCACTCGCCACTGGCCCGATGAGTCCTCTGAGCTTGAGCTGGCTGAGATCGAGCCGGCTGAAGCCTGATTCTGAGAAACATCTCCCACGGCAATATGTTGGAACAGACCAGGATTGTTTTCTACGCCGCCAGCGAATTCACGTTGGTCGAGCGGGCTTTCCAATACCACGGCAGCCAGCTCCAGGCCACTGAGCGCCGCCAGACGCGCTTGCGCCTGCTCTTCGTAGATCCGTGTCACGCGGTATTGGGCTTGCATCGTAAACGAATAGCGGTAGGCACCCAAGGCAATCAGCATGGTCAACACCATCACCACTAACAAAGCCATCGCGCGTCGCGATGGCCCGCGTCGGGTCGGCTGAGATGCCAAACGATTTGGTCTGCTGGTGCTCTCCATCAGAATCCGTCCCGCTGTTCGCGATTGCCTTGCTCGGTTCGCCTGCTACCCGGCGCGCCGGCTCGCGCGTTGGGGCGAGAAAGTTCTGGCCGTGGTAAAACCTCTGCGGGCATGTCCTGGGTCGGAGTGCCCAGAGGGAAATCCGAGTCATAGTCGACCGGGCCGCCGAACGCTTCGCTGCCGAAGGAATTGCCCAGCGATGCTTCGCTTCGAATGGCCGCTTTGGGCTCACGATAAAACAGGATCACCATTTGGACTTCGAACTCCTCGGACTCCATCAGGCTTGCATCGGCGTTGGTCTCCAGTTCCGCTTGCGCTTCGCCGGCGAGTGCCATGTCTGCGGCCGACACGCTAGAGACATCTCCCAAGCCCAGGCCCGATTCGGGATCCAGTGGATCGCTGGACCTGCGAGGTGGCCGAGGCTGCATCTGCGAGCGAGCTGGAAAATCAAAACGTAGCGCTACCGCGACGGGCAAACCGCCAGCCGAGCGACTGTTCCAACTGCTCGTCCATGAGCGTCCGTCGCTGTACTGAAACTGAGGCCGCACCAAGCCTTCAAGTCGCGATTCGCTAATTGCAAATCCGCTGGAGCTGATCTGTTCTTCGTCGGTCTGACGATAGAGGTCTTGACCGGTCAGCACGCGCTCGCTGGCTGGGATAGATTGCGGGTCGTCCATGAAGCCGCCCGATGGGTCCATTGGTGCTCCGCTGATCATTTCACGACGGACCAGCATAAATTGGAGATCGTCGCCTGCGAGATTCTCCGATTGAGCCTGGGGTGCGGCTGAGATGGACGCGTCGGTGGTAGGCATGGGCAGCAGTTGGTACTCGATCTCCAGACGAGCTTTGTTCCAAGGCGAATTTTCGCCCGACACTTCGGCCATCTCCGGATCGAGCAGCGAACCGGCTGCACCCGCTAGACCAGCACTGCTAAGTGACGTGCTCATAGGTAAAGCACCCATGGAATTGGAATCATCGCTGGCGGTTGAGTCGGTCATCAGCCGCTCTAGAAACGGCAGTGGGTCCAGCGAAGGGGCGATGAGCGTAGTGAACCCCAGACTGCTGCCCGTAAAACTCCGTTCGGGACTTTGCGTAATCACCTGCTGTGCGTCGCTTTGCAGCCACTCGTGGGCCGCGCGAATGATCTGCGTCCGTTGGGTCATCTTCCAACCGCGCTGCTCCGCAATCTGAAACGTAGCCATCAGCGACCAGGCCACGCTCATTAGCGCTCCCAGCAAGCCCAGCGCAATCATCAGCTCAAGCAAGGTGTAGCCAGTACGTCTGCCCGGACTAAATGCGGCGAGCTCGATTGCTAGAGGCTCGCCTGCTACGCTTCTCTTACGCCAACCGCCGCCCGCCGGGCTGCGGCAGATGTTCTCGGTTGTAGCTTGCGTAGAGTACATGATAGTGACTTAGCATCGAAGGGTGAGCTAACTGTGTAGCCGAAGTCGCCAGACTTTGGACTGCTTGTCGTAGCCGAAGTCGCCAGACTTTGGACGCCGCTCGATTCATCCAAACTCTGGCGACCGCCGCTACCTATTCCGCAACAGTTACGGATAAGCCAGCGCCTAGTTACAGTTTATCCACGGCGGGCACGCGGACCAACTGTGAAAGTTGAGTGAGCGGGGGCTGGGTAGTCTCCGCGTCTGCATCGGCAGTTTCAAATACTTCGACCGTAACCAATACCAATCGGCTCGGTTGCCGCGCGCCCGCAGAATTACCTGCCGCCGCTCCGCCGCCATAGCCCGCCCCCATATCGCCCGCCCCCATATCGCTGGATATTGCCGGGGGAGCCATCGCTGGCGAACTGCTGACTGAGCCCGCTGAATCACCTGCGGTGGGTGAAGCATCTACCATACGAATGCGAAACGAACGCGGCGGTGACGAGTTGAGCAGTCCAGTCCGCTCGGACTCTAGTTCAGCCGCTTCGCCGGGCATCGCCAAGAACTCGGCTAGCAACGATTGAGCTTGCGACAGCGCTTCGGTGCGAGCTTCGGCGCGGCTACCGTATTTGGCACCCAATCCCAGCAGCGAACTGAGTACCATGGCGCTCGATGCCAGAATAGCTGTTGCCAACATCACTTCTAAGAGTGAAAAACCACCACGGCGGCTAACGTTTAAACTGATCATCGCGTAATCTCCAATGCGCCCGTGGCCGACGAATAGGTAACTCGCAGCCGTTGGTTGATCGAAGCGTCGTACAGCTCGATGGTTGCGTCGCGGCCGCGCCCCACTGCCGTCAATGGCAACCACCACTGGCGGCCAGTAGCGCTGCCGGACAGCGAACTGCTGTCGGTCGCTTCTAGTGTACCTGCGGAGGCCGGGTCGAGCGGAAGATTTGCGTCTTGGAGGGCGAACGCATCCTCGTCTTCCGTACTGGAGTACACCGCCTCTAAAGTCCAGTCAACGCGCGAGATAACGACGGACGTGGGCAGGTTCCAAGTTCGTACCGACTGGCTGCGGCCCGCGCCTGTCGAGTCGATCGACAGTCCACTGCCGCTGCCAGCAGTGCTGGGGAGAAGGCTGCCGGCATCCGAATCGGCGTTGAGGAAACTCTCAAAGCTGCCGCTGAACAGTTGACCGCTCCCCTGCTGCAACCGCACAAAATATGGCCCGCCGCGCAGAGCCGATTGATAGCGGCTTTCGTCAATTGCATCGCGCACCATCTGCGCGGCTTCGTCTAGAGAAGTGCGCTGCAGCGGCCGCTGCAGGTTGGGCCACACCACCGCCAGCATGCCAACCATCACCGCGAGTACGATAACCAATTCCAACAGTGTGAATCCGCGCCGTGGACGCCGTTCAAGACGCAGTTCCGTTCGTGGTTCTCTGGTTGCGGGTAACATTGCTAGTTGGCCATGAACTTTTATGATCGCGAGGGGCATCAATAGGATCGCGCGAGACCGCGATATGACGGTGTACACCTCCTTGATTCATAGTCACGCTCCTTGGACTGCTGCGACTCAAGTCGTTTACAACTCAAGTCGTTGCCCAGGCTACGATCGATATGGCTGTTGACTAACCAACTCGGTTTTAGTTGGCAGCCCCTAAAACTGCGCTACTATTAAGTCTGGACCTCAGCGTCTGGCTCCTCTTCGCCGTCGGCGGGGCGATTGCCGATATCATCACCGGTACCAGGCTGACGATCTGGGCCCATCGAGAAGATGCGCGGGAAATCATTGGTGGTCGTCCCGGAAGATTCAGCGTCAGCCGCGCCGTACTCGTATTGGAACGCACCGCCCCAAGGATCTACGGGCAGCTTGCCACCTTCGATATAGGGGCCATCCCAATTGCGCGCTAGCGCCTCGTCATCGGGTGCCTTGACCAACAGTTCAAGCCCCTCTTCGGTGGATGGGAAAATCTTCATGTCGGCCGCGTACATCTTCAGGGCGGAGGCTAGATTGCCCACCTGTGCCTGGGCCGTACGCACGTCCGCCTTCTGCTGAGTTCCCAACAGACGCGGCCCGACAATGGCCATCAATCCGACCAAGATGATCAACACGATCATCAATTCCAACAGGGTCAAACCGCGTCGCATACGGTGTCGCAATGTGTGTTGACGCAAGACTATGTCTCCCAATGTGGCTTCTCCCAATGTGGCTCGACGCTCCGCGTCGGTATTCAAGTTCTTTATTTCCGCATTCATGTTAATTAAATCGTAAAGTCGCAAAACTATATCTCCCAGCGTGGTGTGTGTTATCCGACTGACGAATTCAAATCGAATACCGGCAGCAGTACGCCCAAGATCACGAACATGACCATGCTGCCGATGAGTATAAGCATCAACGGTTCAATCAGTTTGACCAGCACTTCTAGTCGCCGTTCGATGCGATTGTCGATGCGATCAGCAACTTTGACCAGTACTTCATCCAGCGAATTGGACTCCTCGGCCACGCGAATCATAGCCATGATCTGCGGCGGAATGAGCCCACTGGCCGACAGTGGTTTGGAGAGCGAATCACCGGCGGTGACATTCTCAGCCGACTTCAACATGGCTTCCTCCAGCAAACGGTTGCCGGTGGAGCCACTGCTGATTTTAAGTGACATCAGCAGCGGCACTCCGTTGCGCAACAGTGTACCCAACACACGGCAGGCTCGCGACACGGCCGCGTCATGGAAAATCGAACCCAGCAGTGGTGCTTTGAGTTTGATCTGGTCCAGTGCGCGTCGGCCACGCTCGCTGCTGAGTATTTTCCGCAAGGCTAATCCGATAGCGACCAAGACACCCAACACGACCAACCCGTAGTGCATCAGCGTATGGCTAGCACCCAACAGTAAGACCGTAACCAGCGGCAGGCCTGTGCCGTTCTGTTCCAAGCGATCGAAGAACGGCTGGAACTTGGGAACCAGGAACACGATCATCAGCGACGTGATCACGGTACCGACGATTCCCAGGATAACTGGGTAGGTTAGGGCTCCGATGATCTTGCCGCGCATCTCGTCCTGCTTGCGCAGGAACATAGCCGTGCGTTGCAGAGCTTCTTCTAAAAATGCGCCCTCTTGTCCGGCGCGGACCATGCTCAGCGTTAGCTCGGAGAAGATCGACGACTCGCGGCCCATCGCTTCGTCCAAGCTCTGTCCCTGGGACACCGCTTCATGGATGCGGAGCGTGGTCTCCTGCAGACGCGGATTCTCCATGGCGTCAGCCAGGATCTTCAGCGACTCGAGCATCGGTACGCCGTTGGTCAGTAGATCCGCGAGCTGCGTACAGAAGTCAGCGATCTGCTCTTTCTTGACCCGCACCGGCAGCGACACGTTTGCCCAACTCGCCGCGCCTGCTTGAGGGTCGACCAAAGTCATGGGAAACAGCGACTGAGCCCGCAACCGCCGCATGGCCTCGGCACGAGTTGCCGCAGCTATCGTACCGGTACGGCGTTCTCCGTTGGCCGCTTTGGCCGTGTAGGTGAAGTCTATCATGGGACTATTCTAACCGCTGTGCAGGCCGATCGCCAAACAGGTCGATGGAACCCACCAATCAGTCTGCCTTGGTGACTCGTAGTACTTCGGCCAGCGTCGTAACGCCGGACAGCACTCTGTTCCAGCCGTCCATTCGCAAGGTCTCCATACCGTCCTTCATAGCGGCCTTCTTGATAACATCGGAGCTGGCACCCTGCGAGGCGAGCTGGCGGACCTCTTCATTGGTGACTAGTAGTTCGTAAATCCCCATCCGCCCCTTGTAGCCCGTGCGGCGGCAGCATTCGCAACCACCTGGACGGTACAGACGCAAGTTGGGGTCGAGCCGCGCGTCGACTGGGAAATCGTCAGGCAGTTCATCGGGCTCAGGGATATACGACTCCTTGCACTCCTCGCACAGCACCCGCACAAGGCGCTGAGCCAAGACGCCTTCGACCGTGTTGGCAACCAAGAATGGCTCCACACCCATGTCGTTCAGCCGCATGAAAGCACCCGAGGCATCGTTGGTGTGCAGCGTGCTGAACACCATGTGCCCCGTCAACGAAGCTTGGGTCGCGTTCTCAGCCGTTTCCAAGTCGCGGATTTCACCGATCAGTACCACGTCCGGATCGTGACGCAGGATGGCTCGCAAGCAAGCTGCAAACGTCAACCCGACCTTGGCGTGAACTTGGATCTGGTTGATGCCTTCCAATTGGTACTCAATTGGATCCTCGGTGGTAACGATCTTGTTGTCTTCCGACTTGATCTCGCTCAAGGCGCTGTACAAGGTAGTCGTCTTACCCGATCCAGTCGGGCCAGTGACCAACACGATACCGTGAGGCAAGCGGATCAACTTTTGGAATTTCTCGTAGATCGCCTCTGGCATCCCCACACCACGCAGATCGAATTTCATATTCGATTTGTCGAGAATACGCATGACCACGCCTTCGCCGTGCAGCATGGGAATAATCGAGACCCGTACATCGACTTCGCGCCCAGCTACACGCAGTTTGATACGGCCATCTTGAGGAATCCGCTTTTCAGCGATGTTCATCTTGGCCATGATCTTCAAACGGCTGATAATCGCAGCCCGGAATTGATTTAACTCTGGCGGAGTGGGTTGCTTTTGCAAAACACCATCGACGCGGTAGCGAATCTTTAAGCCGTTTTCTTGGGATTCGATATGAATATCGCTGGCGCGAATTTCAACCGCTTCACTCAGGATCTCGTTTACTAAGCGAACAACAGACGCTTGTTGGGCCTCTTCGGCCTCCTCCAAGCCTTGGGTATCGATTTCTTCGAGCATCTCGACATCGCCCATCTGACGCTGTTGTGCGATCAGGCCGTCGATAGTCTCCGAGCCAACCCCTAAGTTCTTCTTGATCAGTCGCTGGATTGTCTCGGCAGAAGCCACTACGGGGCGGACCTCGATAGCGAGTGCCGAAGCAACCGAGTCGAGCGCGGCAAAGTCAAACGGGTTGCTGACAGCTAAGCGAATCCAGCTCGGCCCACGCTCTAGCGGGAATACTTCGTGCCGGTGGATCAACTTCATCGGAAAACCTTCGAGGGCATCCGTGGGGATATCC
>CAKQNH010000023.1 GCA_934255105.1 uncultured Pirellulaceae bacterium | reverse complement strand
AGAGCACGATGAAGCGGTTGTTCAGTGAGAAGTCGATCAGATAATTGACCATGTTACTCTTCCCCCATCAGTTCGGCCAGCATTTGAGACTTCAAGATGAAGCCGCCCGCAGTCACGATCGATTCGCCCTCGCGTAGCCCCTGCTTCACGACCACCTGGGAATCATTCGCGAGACCGAGGGTCACGTCGCGGCGCAGGAATTGATCGGTCCCCTGAAGCACAAAAACGAACTTTTTGCTTTGGTGCTCTTGAACCGCCGACGAGGGGATCAAAATTGGTGTTTGTTGCTGAGCGATCGGCAGATCAAGCTTGACGAACATACCGGGCTTCAAATGCCGGTCGGCGTTGTCCGCAATGGCTAGCATCGAGATAGTCCGCGTCAGCTCATCCATTACTTCACCGGTAAAAAACACTTTCGCCGTAAAGGTTTGATCGGGTAGAGCGTCGTTGCGAATCGTGATGGTCTGATGTTTGAGCGAATCGAGCAGTGGTAGATGTTCCTCATAGATGTCGGCACTGACCCACACGGTCGACAGGTCCGCAATACTTAGCAGCATCACATCTGGGCGAACCTGTTCCCGCAATACCACATCCTTACTCAGCACAGTGCCATCGAACGGCGCGCGAATTGTGTAGTGCGATAGAGTTTCGCCTTGCTCGGCCGGGTTGATGGCCTCAATATCCCGCGCATCCACGCCGAGGATTTGCAAACTGGTGGCAGCGACAAGCACTTTAGCTTCGGATTCTTTGACCGCTTGCGACGTCAATAACGTCGATGTCGTCAGCTCATAGCTGATCTGTTCGATTCGAGATTGAAACGTCGCTTGATCGGCGTTGCGTGTCGCAGTGGCGGCCAACAGGCTCTTGCCGGAAACGGCACCTGAACTAGATACGCCTTCAAGCCGATCCACGTCCGCCTCCGACTTGACAAATGCGGCGTAGGCGGCGAGTGCACGCTCGCGATAATCGCCCAACGGTCGGTCGCGGAATCTTACCTCGATTTCTTGAATCGGCATTTGACTGCGCAAGCATTCCAGCAGGTCGGTGGCATTGCTGACGATTCTGCTCTGCATGTCGTTCCTTGCATTGGCAAGTTCGAGCTGCAGCCGAGCTTGGTAGAGTAGCAATTTTGCCGCCCCGATTTCACGACTATGAATTACGGCCAGCAAATCGTCTTGTCGGACCGACTGTCCAAGGCGGACTTTGACATCCTCAACTGTCCCTTCCACTATGGAGTAGATATGCGCCAGCCGATCTTGATTGATGGAAACTTTACCCGTCAGATGCAGCGTCTTTGAAAATGGTTGACGCTGAACCTCTTCGATCTTGAGGCCTGCGGCTGGCCATTGATCTCGGGGTAGCGTCAATTCAGTTTGACTCGCCGTGGCGAGTTCCGACACAACCTGTGAGGGCGTCTGAGCGATTGTGGGGGACGCAAATAGGATGGCTACCGTCAGCCCGCAGAGAGCCCCCTTCCACAGCGGATGTTGCAGTTTGATCTTCATCGCAATAAGTTGAGTCATGTTGGCGTTTGCAAATGCAATCCTTCTGAAATATTAGATTTTCGATTATTGAATATTGAAGCTACCTGAGCGGGGAGAGTTTGTTCTCCGGCAAGCGAAAGACTCAAACCGCAAATAGACGCAAATAGACGCGAATCCCGGCCGCTCCTCTGCGTTCCCTCACAGTTGAAAAAGCTGAAGCCAATTTCGTGTTTATGCGTGTCTATGTGTGGGCATGCGGAACACCATCGACAAAGACGATGTCGAAGGCATTTCCGGGGCTTGAGCTGATCGCAGGCAACCAAACACAGCCATACCAGAGCTCGCCGAGAGTTTCGCTCAGCAGGTGCTGGGTCGAAAGTCTTCGCGACTTCCACTACACCCAACGTGCGAAGCCGCACGCGCTCGACCGCTTAACAGCGAATGATGCCCAAGAGTTCAGGCAGAGATTGCCGGCTGTTTAGCAGCGCGACATTTTGAAACGAGTGCGCACGATTCGTGTACGCCCAAGGGGGAGAAGAAGATTGCTTCAATGTACGCGTCGCAAGATAGGACAGGCACATCGGTTCGATCAACCCCACGCATTGGCCCGCGACCATCGAGTTGGCATGCGCCAAGGTGCCTTCACTTTCCAAATCGATATAACCATTGGCTGGAAACACCCAGTGCCAATGCCAGTCTGTCGGCCAACTGTCGGAGCAAGCAACTCCACCATGACAACACTGTAGATGAAGCGCCATTTGTTGGCTCGACACCTGCGACGCATATCCAGCGTGGCTGTGTCCCACCGGAACTGGGGCAGGCCAGAGCATCAGCACAAACAGTGCGAACTGCGTCAGCTTGCGCATGGTTTTTCGGTGCATGAAGGGCAACATGGATGGCAACACGGCAGCGCTGGAATAGGTTGATCAACACGCATTGAGTTTAATTCGCCGATGATGGGGAGTCAATCTGTTGCGATCATCGTGCGCCCCCTGAAGGCGGCAGAACCGCGCTCTAGAAGCCCTCTAGTGCTACCGGGAGTGGCTCGCGGCGGTACCAGTTTCGTCCTCGGTTTCGTCCCCGGTCTCGGGCCGAGTTTCGGGCCGATAGGTTCAGCAGGTTCTTGAACCCGCTTGCAAAGCTGGGAAGCCTATTTTTCTCATAATTGCCTTTACTTGCTAGTTTCTTCGTAGATGAGCTTGCTGCATACGGTGCTTTGCCATTAACGTCCCACTGCATCGTACTGTCCAGCATCGGCAAGGCAATGATGAACCATCGGAGCAGCAAAAAAACGCGGAAAACGGGAAGTAAAAGCTGCTCTCTTTGCCGAAGTCTGGCTGTATTTGTAGGTGCGTTGTTCTCTGCGGGCTGCCACGCACCACTGCTTCAAACTTCGATCTTGAGCACGCTCAACACTGAGCCAATAATCGTGGCTCAAGCGGAAGTAGTCGCTGAAGCCCAAGTGGTCCCTAGTCCGAAGCCTGAGAGCGAGATTTCACCGACCGAAACCGACCTCCCCGACGGAGGGGTCGAGGCAAGCGAAGATCGTCGCGGCTTCATGGAATACGATAGCCTGACAAAATTGTACGACGACTCGTATGACGACTCGTCGCCATCGTTCGCGGCAATCGACAACCGACCGGAGAGAGCCGGAGCGGAGAGAGCCGGAGCGGAGAGAGCCGGAGCGGAGCTGTATTCTGAACTTGCATCACTAAAGTCACCGCTGCTGCTCGGGGATGAATACCTCGGTAGTCCCGCCCGACCTGCCACACTCGCTGGCCGGCTGTGGGCTGACCAACTGAATTTTTACTCGCCCGAATCGCTGACGCTACTGGGTGGCGGTTTGATCGTCGGCGGCGCGATGGCGAACACATCAATCGACCAACAGATCCACAGCCATTTCCAAAGTAGCGTGCGCGGTGCCACGTCTGACGATTGGTTCGAAACACTCCACGGAAGCAAGGAGCTCGGCAATGGAAAGTATACGCTGCCGGTGTTCGCGGCAGCTTGGGCGGTTGGCGAGTTGTTACCTGATTCAGAAATAGCCGAGATAGGAGGTCGTTGGGGCGACCGATCACTGCGAGGCTTCCTGGTGGGAGCACCACCCTTGATTGTGTTGCAGCAATTCACCGGCGGGTCGCGACCGACTGAAATTGCTGAAGGCTCCGAGTGGCATCCGCTTCACGATAATAACGGGATCAGTGGACACAGTTTCATGGGATCGCTCCCGTTTATCACTGCCGCCAAGATGACGAACAATAGAGGCCTGAAATGGATCTATTACGCGGGCTCAACGATAGCACCATTGTCTCGCGTAAACGATAACGCACACTATCCATCGCAAGTCGCGCTCGGTTGGTGGATGGCCTACTTGGCCGCAAGTGCAATCCAAGCGACGGACAATCCGAACTCACGGTGGCAATTCTATCCGTACTCGACCAGCGATAGTTCAGGTGTCATTGCCGAGTTCAAGTACTGATTGCACATAGGCTAATCCAGAATATCAGTGATCGTGGTCGCCGTGCGGTTCTTCTTTGAAGTCGCCGGAATAGGGTGTGCCGTCGATGACGCCCGAGATTGTGCCAGCGTACTCCTGGACGACACCCAGCTTTTCGTGGTTGCCCACGAATCGAGAAGCTTTGCCTGCCGGATCGCTCTCCTGCGGTGCCGCCGCGAGCGTCACCTGCATCGCAGGATCGGCGATGCTCAAGTCTACGGACTCTGCATCGATTGGAACTGAGGACTTCTCGTCTGGTCCCAGGATATAGACGGTCCCCTCTTGCTTGTCATGATCGACGGTGAATTCAACGTGATACTTGCCACCTCCCCAATCGGCGATGACGCCATCATGTGGCCCAGCACCGTGACTATGACCAGCCACACTATGGTCATCATGTATTTCACCATCGGCGTGTTCGTGCCCGTGCTCGTCGGTCGCAACGTTGGGCGAGACGGTTTGTTGTTTGCAGCCGATGAGGCTGAAAGAGCAAACCAGAAGAATAGTAGCAATTGAAAGGATTTTCATTTTCGAGACTTTCTTAAAGAGTTGTCAAACGTTTGAACAGGGATGCGTCAAAGCGACGCCGACCATTTCCGTCGCAAATCACTCGTCTTCAATTCACAGCAGTTCGTCCTCCTTTGCTCCGAGCTCGACGAGCCGTGCAGCGTCCTGGCCGCTGAACTTCCAAAACATACCGGGGTGAATCAAGAATTCACAAAAGGTCGATGTGACCAGCCCTCCGAGGATGACCGTGGCAACGGGGTAAAGGATTTCGCGGCCCGGTTCTTGACCACCCATAACCAGCGGTGCCAATCCCATGCCAGCGGTCAGGGCTGTCATCAAGACGGGTGCCAGTCTTTCGAGACTACCACGCAGAATCATCTTTTGCGTAAAGCCCTCCCCCTCTTCCTTCATCAGGTGAAAGTAATGGGTCACCAACAGAATACCATTGCGAACCGCGATGCCCCCCAGGGAAATGAAACCTACGAGGCTGGCAACCGTGAGACTCTGCTGGGTGATGACCAGCGCCAGCACGCCGCCGATGAACGCGGTAGGGAGCGCGTTGAGTATTTGCAGTACGATGCGAATCGAGGGAAACAAAACCAGCAGCACGATGAACATGCCGATCACCGAGACACCAGCGAGCACGATGATGAGCTGCGTGGCTCGCTGTTGACTCTCAAATTGCCCACCGTACTCGATGAAGTAGCCGACCGGCATTTCGACGTGATTGCCGATGCGACTCTTGATGTCGTTCACCACACCAGCTAGGTCGCGGCCTTCGGTGTTGCAACGAATCACAATGCGCCGCCGCGCGTTCTCCCGCAGGATCGAGTTCGGCCCCGTGCCGATACCCACATCTGCGACTTCGTGAAGTTCAATCTGCCCCCGGTCCGGTTGTCCCTCTCGCGCAGGTAGGTCGATGCGCAGCCGATCTAGATTCGCGTAGTCGGTGCGATACTCCTCTTCCAGTCGCACGAGTAGATCGAATCGACGTTGGCCCTCAAGTACTTGAGAGACGACTTCTCCCTGCAAGGCCGTTTGCAGAACGTCGGCAACGTATTGGCGAGTCAGCCCGTACAGCGCCAAGTCGTCGGCGCGCAGGGCGATGTGCAATTCGGGTGTCTCTTGAATCGGCTCAACGATCGGCGGGGTGACTCCGGGGACGTCCTGGATTCTCGCTTTGACCTGCTCAGCGATTCGCTGCAAGGTATCCAGGTCGTCGCCGTGAATCTTGATCGCAATTTGGGCGTAGACGCCCGAAATCATGTGACTGATCAAATGCGCCAGAGGTTGCTCTACTTCGATGTCGACGCCGGGAGCTTCATCGCTGATCCGTTCACGCAGACGAGCCAGGAGCTCCTCGCGCTCGGCCGGCGACTCGGGATTCATACTCAGGATGTATTCGCCGAAGTGAACGGGCGACGCGTGCTCGTCCATTTCAGCGCGACCAGTTCGACGAACGAAGTGCAAAATCTCGCCGTGCGGATTGTCGAACGACTTTTGCATCGACTGGAAGACGGAATCAATCGCGCCTGAAACTCTGTTTGAAGCATCCAGCGATGAGCCAGGAGGCAACGTGACGTTGACTTGGATGCTACCTTCATCGAAAGGGGGTAAAAAGTTCCGCCCCAACATCGACATTTGCCAAGCAGCCAAGGCGACCGCGATCCATGTCAGAAATAGCAGCGTTTTAGGCAACGCCATGCTGAGCCGAATCAGGTGGGTCACGATCGCTTTCAACCCGTGCAGTAAGAACCCATCGCCCTCATGGTGAGTGGCGCGCGAGTTGGGCAGAAGGTAGTAGGCTAGCACCGGGGTAACGGTCATCGACACGACGAACGAGGAGAGGATGGCTACGATGTAGGCGATTCCCAGCGGTGTGAATAGCCGACCTTCGACGCCTGACAGGGCGAACAGAGGCATGAAGGAAATGATCACCACGGCCGTTCCAAATACGATCGAACTGCGAATCTCTTTGCTCGCCTCAAAAGTAATAACAATGGATGGCTTCCGCCTTTCGACCGGCAACAGGTTGTTTTGTTTGAGGCGTCGAAAGATGTTCTCGACGTCAACGATGGCGTCATCGACGAGTTCCCCCATAGCCACAGCGATCCCACCCAGCGTCATGACGTTGATGGAAAGCTCTGTTCCGCTCAGCCATCCCATAACGCGAAACGCCAGTGTGGTTAGGACCAAAGAAAGCGGGATGGCGGTCAGCGTGATGAACGTTGTACGAAAATTCAAGAGGAACAGAAACAGCACGATGATCACAAGCACAGCCCCGATTACCAGCGCTTCGGCAACATTGAAGATGCCGCGATCGATGAAGTTCCTCAGTCGAAACAATTCCGAGTTGACGATAATGTCTGCAGGCAGCGAGGCTTCGACTTCGGCAAACGCCTCTGCGACCGCATCACTCAGAGCGCGTGTGTCGACGTGTGGTTGTTTGACAGTCGTGAATACGATACCGGGGTGCCCATTAACACTACCGTCGCCACGCTTGAACTGCGGGCCCTCGGTCACACGAGCTACCTGTTCCAGTAACACCGCGCGTTTGGGATGCTTGCCGACCGGAACCTTTTTCAAATCTTCTATGACGACGCGTGACTCTGGTCCCAAGCGGCCGAGTATCCGAATGGGCCGCTCTGTTTCACCGGTCACGGCAAATCCGCCACTGGTGTTGATATTGCTCGCGCGCAGCGCCTGTTCAACGTCTTGAACCGTTACGCCATATTCGAGCAACGCAGTGGGATCAATTAGAATTTGATACTGCTTGCGATCCCCTCCCTGCATGAATACTTCCGCCACACCGGTAACCTTCAGCAGCCTTGGCCGGATGATCCAGTCCGCCACGGTGCGCAATTCGAGCTGCTGTTTGGCTTGGCTGTAGAAGTGTGCGTCATAGAACTTGCCATCTATTTCTATGTGGGCGGTTCCCACGGGGACTTTGCGAGCTTGTGGATTGACGCTGGGGTCGTCCGCCCACTGAGTTTCCTGTGGCTCGACTTTCTTCCAGGTCGAAAAGTCGTGGCGATCGCCGGGCATCCAAACGGCGATCTGAAAGTCGGGGCTCTCGCCAATGACCATTTCGGCCATCATTTCCGTATTGCCGACCTGGGCTAGGCGGCCACCACTGGGGCCTTTTTGTCGATAGATCCCCGCGACAATGATCTGCCCCATGATCGACGACGGCGGCGTCATCTGGGGACGTATACCATCCGGCAGGATGCCTTCTAGAGTGGATAAGCGCTCTTGAACGGTTTGGCGAGCAGCGCGGATTTCCGTCGACCAATCGAACTCGATAAAGATCACGTTCAGACCAGCGGTCGACTGGCTGCGCACCGCCTGTACGCCGCTGGCCCCCATTAGCGCAATTTCGATCGGCTGCGTCACCAGCGTTTCGACCTCCTCGGTGGCTAAGCCAGGCGCTTCGGTAATGATAACCACCCGCGGCCGGTCCAGGTCGGGAAAGACGTCGATCGACATCTGCGTAGCCAAGTACGATCCGTAGACCAACGCAATCAGGCTGACGACGACGACCAACATGCGGTAACGCAGCGAAAATTTGATAATAGCATCAAGCATAAGAATTGCCGATTTCTAATTGATGATTGCCGATTTTCGATTGCCGATTTCTAATTGCCGATTGCCGATTTCTAATTGCCGATTGCCGATTTCTAATTGCCGACTGCCGATTTCTAATTGCCGACTGCCGATTTCTAATTGCCGACTGCCGATTGATGATTGCCGATTGCCGATTTCTATTGGATGGTTCATTTGTGCTTTTCATTGATGATGGATTGCCGAGCCGATTTCCTGGATGCAACCATGATCGCGGTGATCTGGTTCGCTTCGTCAAGCAACGATTCAACTTTCTCTTGTGGCAACAATTCGCCTTCGACAATTAGCTCCATCCAGTAGCCGCTCTCGTCGGCTTCCTCGATCACAACTCCAAGTTTGGCGACAAACTCCGCTTTCGATCTTCCCCTGCAAGCCGCGCGATAGTTCGCGCCGACCGATGTGCCGCTGCGAACCAGTTGGTTGCTGACCGCTCGTCCGACGGCGTCACTCGGCAATGCGCCAACCATCTTCATCACTCGCAACGCAAACTGCTAGTTCGTCTTTTCAATTCTGCTTGATCCATTTAGTCTTCCTTCCAACTTTCAACTTTCAACTCTCAACTCTCAACTCTCAACTCTCAATCGGCAATCTCAAATCTTCAATTAATGCGCAGCATGTACGGTGCCGTCGGCGTGAACGTGCATACCGGGTTGTGCTCCGCTGGCCGATTGTGACTTGAGCACTCGATTGAGCGAGGCGGCAGAATTTTGTGCAAAGTAGGCACCGGCAGTGATACTGCCATCGTTGGCGATCACAACCGAGCGTCGATCCTCGTGCAAAACATGAACGGGAAATCGCTTGAACAGGTCGCCGTTTTGCCTGAAGACGTACGCCTCTGGGCCCTCGCGCACGACCGCTTCGGCGGGGAGCACGAACACGTCATCGAATTTTTCCACGGGGACATGGATCCGCGCACGTTGCCCAGGCCGAAAACGCCAAACCATGAAGACGCGACCCTTGTCACCGTAGGCCCGCGATTGGTTGGTTAACGGGACATAAAAATCGAACGTCCGGCTATTCGTGTCGATCGAGTTTGCCAGATGGCGGATATTGAACGTCTGCGACATCTCCGGCCAACTCTCCGCCTCATCATCGGCGAATTCGATCTCGATCGCGCGCCGCTCCTGCGCGGCCTGTTCCAGAAACTTCGCCTCGCGTTTAAAAGCGTGACCGACGATGTAAAGCATGTGGTGATTCGACAGATTGCCGAGCAATTGCCCGGCTTGCACCTGTTGGCCCATTGCGACAGCCAACCCCTGTACCTCGTACGCTATCGACGGATCCTGTTGCGATGCGTCGACGAAATTGACTTGCTGAATGTCGCTAGCTGCCGTGTGATTCGCCAGTGCACCGAAATCCTGCACTGGCGGAGCGACGACATCGACGGTTGATACAAACGTACCCGACTCGATTTGCTGAACTTGCTCGGGAGTCAGCCCACGCGTCAGCAACTCCTGGCGAGCGGCTTGGATCAAGGTGTTTTGACGGCTGATTTCGCTCTCGAGCTCGATCATCTTGGAACGCGAAACAGCACCCGTGCTCACCGCGCTGGACAATCGGTCGATTTCGGCTTGAACGATTTGGGTTTCCTGTCGCGCCTTGAACAACTGAGTTTGAGTGAGCTGTAAGTACTCGCTGAATAAACGCAGTGAGAACATTGGTTCACCCGGTCGCAACGTGTCACCAGGATATGCGTAAACGGCCGTGACGACGCCCACCGCCGGCGATGTAACGTTCCGATCAGAAAGCCCAGGACGATCAGCCACCTCGCCTGGAATCACGACCGTCCGCCAGTACGACTGGAGCCTCGCTGCCTTGGATACTAGCGACAAATTCATTCGTGCTTGGTGGCTGATCTCCAGCACGGTTTGCTCTTCGGCGAGTTCGGCTGACGGAGACTCAATCGCAGCGGTCGCCGTTTCCTGCGGGGGGAAAAACTGCTGGCGGAGCATCCAGCCTACAAACAATACAGCCACCACAATCACCGGCCATGCCAGCACTTTGACCATCGAAGCGAAACGACTCATCTCATTCATCCTGTCGAATTAGACCACGCGATAACCCGAGCGCATCAACGAACCGAGCGCGCACACGCACGCGGTAGGGATGCCTCTAAGGAAAATTCACAATGTGAAAATCATCGCTATAGATACCCCGCGTGCAGAACGCCGAGAAGCGATGATGTGCGGTCGCTATAGACGTAGAGATGCGACGAGAAGATAGATTGGCAGTGACCGTTGCCAAAGCGGAGGCGTAGATGCTTCGGACTCGGACGTTCGCTGCAAGCAAAAATGTTCCAGCGTGCTTCCATGAAGGCTGGTGAAATGGGTGGGGACTCCACTGCCGCTCAACCGGTGAAAAGAAAACGTCGAACCGGCCAGATAAATCGCATCGTCATCGTGATCATGCATCCCATACAACCACGTCGCGCCACTGTGCGCATGGTCGTCCAGGTGAGCGGAGTTGCCATGATGGGAATGGGCTCCACTCTGGCGTTCGCCATGAGAGTGCCCATGAGAGTGCCCGTGAGAGTGCCCATGAGAGTGCCCATGAGAGTGCCTGTGCAGCGACAGATGGATGTGAGGCCGAGAGGCATGATCGTCTGGCTGAGCTATGCCGCTCCCCGCATGCGAATGGGGCAGAGACTGCACCAGCAAGAGCGAGAAGATCAGCAGTAGGGAGACCAGTCGGTTCATTTGTTCCTGCGTCCCGAGGGACAACCTGAATCTTATGGCACGAGAAAAGTGACCTAACTATCGTACGTCGATTTTTATGGTAAGTCAATCATCGGCACGCCAGTGCTTACCCCTAATGGCAGGGCGGGTGTAGGCCCCATCCTGCCTTCTGAAGTGAACTGGTGACATGCACGCGTTGCTCGGAAAACAGTCGCGCCACACTGCACTGCCATGCAAACTGGGGGAGCAGTCGAGAATCCATCGGGGTCATCCGTGCGGACCCACAATAAGATCTATTTCTTCTTAAGGCTCAACTCAACTATCAATGGCAAATGATCTGATGCATATTTCTCGTCGACGGCATAGTACCTCCCCACATCAAACAGCTCGATTGCTCTTTCATTTAAGAGGATATAATCGAGTGTTCGCGTGGGATTTATCTGGGGATAAGTAAGAGGATGGTGGTCAGTTACCGTCTTAAATTGCTTGTTGATCAAACTGAAATTCTCATTGTCGGGCGTCATGTTAAAGTCTCTCCCAAAGACAATAGGGTATTCCTCAAACTTCTTAGTATGCGCCAGCATCTGCTCAATCTGTAACCTTCTATCTACGTCGGACCTGTGATCCAGATGGACGGTCATGAAGGCGATCTTCACTCCTTGAACATCTACAACAACTGCCGCTAACGAACGGGTTTCACCATCGGAACTACCCAAGCTCGACAAACCGGCTGAGGCTCGGTTCGGCATCCCGGCATTCACGCGGACGGCTTGAGGGGGCGGTAAGGGTGCATGACAACGCAAGCGGCATGAGCGTGCGTGTCCTGTGCGGAGATTTCGGAGGAAAGCAGGGGCCGGTCGAAGGAATCGCTGCCAACCCTCGCTATTTGGACATCAGCCTGCCGCCGAACACTGTGCGGTCGATCCCCATCGAGACGACGCGCCATGCGTTCGCATACATTTTTGCCGGTTCCGTACGCTTCAAGGACGCTTCCGACCCGCGAGCGATTCGCGTTGAAGATCCGATGAACCACGGAAAGGAGCTGACGAGCTTCGCCGGGAACCGGTCGCTGGTGCTGTTCGATCAAGGCAATTCCATTCGCGTCGAATCGGGCAGTGAAGGAGGCCGGTTTTTGCTGGTCTCGGGCGAACCGATCAAGGAACCGGTTGCCTGGCGCGGACCGATCGTCATGAACACTCAGGAGGAGCTGCAGCAGGCTTGGCGCGAGCTGGGTGACGGAACCTTCATCAAGCAATAGCGTTAGCAGATCTGTCTGGAGCTGGTTTGCTTTAAATCCCACTTCCCGGCTTAATTCCCTCGCGGGTTAAGCGAAAGCAAAATGCATGGCGAAACACGAGACAGAGCTTAAGCGTCAAGTCGGCGTGTTGGGCGCGACGATGATGAGGCTGGCTGGCTATGCGTTACATGCACTGGGATCCCAGCAAACGCAATGGATCACGCCGCTCGCCTTCGCAACCGTAGTCTGTCTGACGATACTCGTACTGACCGGCATCAAGCGGAGCAACCAAGTAAACTTAGTGATCGTGTCTATCACACTTTTATCGCTCATGGCATTCGTGATGGCTGGCTTTCCACAAGCGATGGCAAACGGACTTGAGCCGTGGCAACCCTTCTTCTCAACTGCTCACATCAGCGAAACAAGCTCGTCGGACCGGCCTATGGCTGGATTCCTTGAAGCCTGTGCTTTGATGCTTGTGGCCTATACCGGGTATGGCCGAATCGCGACGCTTGGTGAAGAAATTCACGAGCCCAAGCGGAACATTCCGATTGCGATCATCAACACGCTGGCCGCTTCGATGGTGCTTTACTTGGCGGTGAGTTTCGTCGCAATTGGCTCGTCCGATGTGAAGCCCCTCTCCGAAGCGACATGGCAGCAGGCAGCCCCCCTAGAAGTCGTCGCCCGCGGCTTCGCGTATCCCGCCGTCGGGCAATTAGTCGCAGTGGGTGCAGTCACTGCAATGCTTGGCGTGCTGTTAAACCTGATCCTTGGACTCTCGCGAGTCACATTGGCGATGGGCCGCCGCGGTGACATGCCGTCCCTCTTCGCCGGAGTGGGCAGAGCCAGTTCAACGCCTCACGCATCTGTCATTCTTGTGGGAAGCGTCATTGCGGCGATTACTCTCACCGGCAACGTCAAGGCGACATGGTCGTTCAGTGCATTTACGGTGCTGATCTACTACGCGATCACCAACTTGTCGGCCATTCGCATGACCGAAGATCAACAACTGTACCCCAAATTCATACCTTGGTGTGGATTGCTGTCGTGCCTCTTCCTCGCCTTTTGGGTTGAGCCACACATCTGGGCAATTGGACTAGCTTTGATCATAGCGGGCCTGCTGTTCCAGCGTCTCGTGCGCGCGCTCAATGGAGTTGGTTTCGTGGGATAAGCTTCCAGCTTGTCGTGGGATAAGCTTCCAGCTTGTCGTGGGATAAGCTTCTAGCTTGTCATGGCCTGGAACAAGTTTCAGGAGCCTTTCCAGCCCCTATGCTCCGTAAAACTTGTAGGGGTACTAATTATCTTGCTGTCACCCATCTTCCTGTCAAAATACCCGCTCCTTTTTTGACAGAACGATGGCAACTTTGCCGTTTTAGGGATCTGGTTTCAGCACTGGTTCGCGCGCTGGTTGAACTGCAGAAGCTTTTTCTTTTTCCGCAACCGGATGGTCTTCTGCCCATTGCGAGTCGCCGCTTTGGGGAGTGATCTCCGGTGCCTTCGCAGACGCAGGCGTATTACTTTCGAAAGAAGATTTACCCGTAAACGTAACCCCATAAGAAATACTCTTCACGGGCTTTTCGGTCGTTCCAAAATGATTCCCGCGAATGGTGGCGTCGCGCAGTTCGCCCGTAGGATTAGTGCGAACTTTAACAAATTTCCCCAGTTGCGGATTGTACAAAAACTGCATATCGGGGAATATTCCCCGCACTCGTATGGAAATGTCGTGGAAGGCGCAGCCGACCACGGAGATGTTGCGATCTTCCAATTTTTCTTCACCCGAAAGGGTGAACATTGCGCCCCACGTGTCTGTGTTCATGTCACCAGCCTGCCTGCCATCGAACTCGCAATTCACGAATGCTCCATCGCGCACAAAATGGCCGTCGTTGGGTTCAATGTCAAAGTGATACAAGCCCCACAGCGACCCGAAGCGGCAGCCAGAAATCAGGAAGTTTTCATCATTGCCAACCATGGAGACGCCATTGCGTCCGGCACGGTCGAACTCGCAATCAAGCACACGCAAGTTTTGCGAACCGCGTGTGTATAAACAGTCATAACGACATTCTTTGGCAGTGACATTGCTGATGAGCACATCTTTGGCGACAAGCGTGGGCGTGTTCCCGACGCGAATAACATGCAAGGCCCAAGCAGTCCCTCGCTTGCCAACTCCTCCTGTTCCCACCTTCCAAAACTCGCCTGATGACGCACTATCTGGAGTTCCATAAGCCGTGAAGTTATGCAGCTCCCCCCCCTGCATATCAAACACAATCCCACGATTGGCAGCGCGAAAAATCGTTTGCTGCCGATCAGCGCCAATGATTTTCACGCCGGGTTTCACAGTAATTGCACCAACCCGGTAGACGCCTGGACCAAATATCAACGATCCACCATCCGGATTTTTTGCCAGGTAATCAATCGCCGCCTGCACCGGCAGGCTGCTATTGGTAGTGCCATCACCAACTGCATTTGCATCGGCTATTTTAAGCCGAGTCAAATCAACGCTGGCATCAATGAACAGCGGCGCGCAGTGGGCAGTCTGAGCAAGGCAAATCGCCGCCAGCAGTAAGAGCAGTCTTGGAGCATGTGCCATCTTCATTATTGTCAATCCACTAATTGAGAAAGTTCAGCGGCGGGTTTGATGGCCACAGTTGCCATCCACGACAATGATAGCACTCTCCAGTTCGGGAATGCCAGTCCCCGGAGCGCCCGCTTCGTCGCCAACGCGTGTAATTTGCGTTGAAATTGCCAGCATGAGCTCCGGCGGAGATTCAGCATGCGAGCAATGTAGATCGTCGAGGCGTGCGAAGGACTGCGCAAAACGGTCAAGCAGATCGATGGCGTTATGAGGCTTCATCTGAGACTTGAGTATTGATCCAGCGTCAAGTCCGCGCTGACGATCGCAATGCCTTCAGACGATCTATGATCGCTTTTTACGTTTCCAAATAAAACTGCCTACGCATCCAAGCAACAAGCCCACCAGAACTGGCCCCACGTGATGAATGATATGTTTGTCTAAGGAAGCATACGGTGTGAGCGTGTTGCGAGTCAAGCCAACAACTGTCCCAACGAGGGCACCGGTGATTGGAAGCCAACGACCGAGATCCATGTCCATTGCTTTCGTGTCTGTATTTGGTTGCTTACCAACGCGCTTCCAAACCACCCGAGCCGGTGTGCAATGACTGCCGGTCGTTGAATTGTCCTTGATAGCCCACCACGGTGGTCAGGTTCGGCAGGATCGACCACTCGAGGTTCAAGCCCATCACGGCCCAGTCGCGACCCAGATTGATTCCCTTGACAGCAACCGTGTCAGTTTCGCCTTGGAAGCGTGATACGAAAACCTGTTCCGTATCGAGATACTCGTGCATCCAACCGAACCGCAGCTTCGTCGTTGCTGGACCAATCGCGGTGGGACCGGCTTGCTGAATCGACAACCCGAGGATACTTCGCAGCGAGTCTGCGTCGATCATCTCGGCGCTAACGGGGTTATTCCTCCATGTCGGCAATTCCGCGAGGACCGATACAGTCGATATGAAGCACACGATCCCTTCTCTTGGTACAAGCGGTCAAGCCAAGCCGTACAAGCGTCACAGTTCGCCTATTTGAAGGCTACGGAGTGCGCCTTCCAACTTTGGTTTTTGGGTAGAAGTCGGGAGTTGAGGGTAGAGCAATTGTCCCAATTGCTTCAAGAAACGATTGGGACAATCGTTCTACTCGCTTCAGAAAACGCAGGATAGGAAGATGTTTACACCTCAATCTGCCTGCGTATTTTAATTTTGACGTAGGTAGAGCAATTGCTGTAGTTGTTTAAGAAACGGTTGGGACAACCGTTCTACAAATGCAAACGGGTGGGACAATCGTTCTACGAATGAAAACGATTGGGACAATCGTTCTACGAATGGAAACGATTGGGACAATCGTTCTACAAATGCAAACGGTTGGGACAACCGTTCTACAAATGCAAACGGTTGGGACAACCGTTCTACGAAAGAAAACGGTTGGGACAATCGTTCTACGAATGAAGCCGAATCTGCCAGATGGCGTCGGAGAGATATGACGAGGGGGTAACAGGTCAGTTTAATCTGCACTTCCACTGTACCCTGGGCGGGTATGCGCTCGATAACTCTCTGAACAACAGGATGTTGTCGATCGGCGGTTGATGGAGTGACGTAACAATGAAGTGCAGCTTTACACGAATCCGCAAGTTTTTACGAATCCGCAAGCTCCTCGTGCTAGCATTGGTCACACCGGCTTCGTTTGTCTGGGGCGAACCACCCCAGCATGGTGCCGGCGGTGGTATGTCGTCGATGAATAGTATGCCGTCGATGAGCAGCCCATCTCAGCGGAGCTCGTCCGCGCTGGGTGCGCTCCCTCCGCTGCCCGATCTGCCAAGTGGATTCCTGGACGCGGGCGCAGTTTCGCAGATGGTCGAGCCCGGTGCGCACACTAGTTACACGCTGGACCACTTTCTTCAATTGGCTGCGGCCAACAATCCGACCATTCGCCAGGCTCGCCATCAGATCTCGGGGGAGACGGCCAAGGCTCTACAGGCTGGACTCTACCCCAATCCGGTCCTGATGTACGTCGGTGAGAAGATCAACGCCGATGGTCGCGCGGGTGAATTCCAAGGCTTCGAGGTACAGCAGCGTCTGGTGACTGCGAATAAACTGCAGTTGAGCCGGTTGAAGTATCGTCAGCGAGCTCAGGTGGCTGACCATCTAGCAATCGCCCAACAATATCGCGTTAGCAACGATATCCAAAAGGGCTTCTATCACACGCTGGCTGCAGCGGAGCGATTGACGATGCAGCGGGAATTATTGAAGTCGGCAGAGGATGGCAATCTAACCG
>CAKQNH010000022.1 GCA_934255105.1 uncultured Pirellulaceae bacterium | reverse complement strand
ATGGCGAGAGCGGACAGTCGCTATCTGAACTCTTGCCCAATTTGGCACGCGTCGTCGATGAACTGGCCATTATCCACTCAGTTCATTCGGAGGAAATCAATCATGCCCCAGCTCAAATGTTTTTGCACTCGGGCTTCGGTCGCGGCGGACGTCCAGGTCTGGGGTCGTGGGTAAGCTACGGTCTTGGCTCGGAGAACTGCGAATTGCCCGGTTACGTCGTGCTGCTCAGCGGCCCCGCGGGTGGTGCGGGGACTAGTCTTTGGTCCAGCGGTTTTCTGCCGAGCATCCACCAGGGGATCCAATTTCGCTCTGAAGGAGATCCCGTGCTATTCCTTTCGAATCCCGATGGGCACAGTTCGACAGATCGTCGGAGAGTGTTGGATGCCCTGTCCAATCTGAATCAGGAGCAATTCGCCGCCAGCGGCGACCCGGAAATCGCCACGCGGATTGGGCAATATGAGATGGCTTATCGCATGCAAACTTCGGTGCCGGAGTTGATGAACCTCGATGGCGAGACGAGTGAAACATTGGACCTCTATGGTGCCAAGCCGGGCAAGTCGTCCTTTGCCAATAATTGCCTGCTGGCTCGACGACTGGTCGAGCGGGGAGTGCGTTTGATTGAACTGTATGACTCCGATTGGGATCATCATAACAATTTGGAAGCGCGACTGTCGCAGAAGTGTCTCGAGACCGACCGACCTATAGCGGCTCTGATTGAGGATTTGAAACGTCGTGGACTGTTGCAAGATACACTTTTGATTTGGGGCTCGGAGTTCGGCCGCACTCCGCTTCGGCAGGGAGCGGGCGAAGGCTCCAAACTCTCCGGCCGCGACCATCACAAGGATGCCTTTACCGTATGGTTGGCGGGTGGCGGAGTTAAAGGTGGAGTCAGCTATGGCAGCTCAGATGAACTGGGTATGGATGTAGCTGAGCATGGAGTGCACGTGCACGATCTGAATGCAACCATTTTGCATCTGTTAGGCCTCGACCACGAACGGCTGACCTACCGCTACCAAGGTCGTGAATTTCGGCTGACCGATGTGCATGGAAATGTCGTACACGATATTCTTGCCTAGCATCTGAAGCAGCGCAGGTTCGAGCCCTGGATTTAAAACACTCGCAAAATGATCGGCAACATTTTGTAAGAATACTCGCTGCTGTAACACTGCAACACTGCTAAGAAATGTCGGGCACAGTCCGTTGTGTCCTCTGTCCAGTATCCCCAAGAACCGCCAAGATGAAGCCCTCACCAGAGACTGCTGAACAAGTCCTACGCGACCTTCGCCGCGTGGCTCGCCGTGACAAGGCAGCGTTTCTGCCAGGCTTCTTTCAAGCGGTGCCGGGTGGTTATGGCGAAGGGGATCAGTTTCTAGGGGTGGTCGTTCCCGACCAACGCCAAGTAGCTAAGCGATTTCGCGAGCTATCGCGCGGTGAAATCCAAGGCCTGCTCAATTCACCTTGGCACGAATGCCGACTGACGGGACTGTTAATCCTGGTAGATCAGTTTGCGCGCGCCTGTGAGGGTAGACAAGCCGATCCCGTTGGGGCTGAGGCAATCGTAGATTTCTACTTGGCGAACCTATCGGCGGTCAACAATTGGGACCTCGTAGACTCGTCCGCTCCCTATATTCTCGGCAAGTGGTTATTGGAGCATCCTGGGCAGCGAGTCCGACTGGACGAACTCGCGAAGAGTAGTGTGCTGTGGGAACGCCGCATCGCGATCCTGGCTACGTTTCCTCTGATTCGCGTCGCACAGTTCGACGAAATACTGAAGCTATCTAAACGACTGCTGGGAGACCAGCACGATCTGATGCACAAGGCGATCGGCTGGATGTTGCGCGAAGTTGGCAAGCGAGATATGGATACGCTGACAGGATTTCTTGAAAAACACGTCCACCAGATGCCGCGCACCATGCTGCGCTATTCGATTGAGAAAATGCCGACGGTAGAACGTAAATTCTGGCTCAGTGCGTAAGGGGTCGTCTTCTGCACTGCACCGCCGTTGCCTTTAAAGCGATTTTTGACCGTGGGAAGAAACCATGCAGCGACTTGCTTCCCCGCTTTACCATTCGCGTTTGCGTTGTCCCAGCCGTTCTCCGACGGGCGGTCGTATCGGCAATGTCAATCCACCGGAGGCCTGCAATTCTTCAAACATTTGCGTTTGGAGGGCGGTGATCTGCGGCTGATAAGAGGGCACGTCGATCAAATTGTGCCGTTCATGCGGGTCGGTTTGCAAATCATAGAACCCATCTTGGTCCCAGATTCCATGGTAGTAAATGTACTTGAATCGGTCAGTGCGAATCGCCAGCGTCGTTGGCGTGGCTGGGAAATTCCATTCCCAGTGATATTCGTACAAGAGATGATCCCGCCATGGCTTAGTGAGCAGAGCTTGATTCGTTTCAGGCGTTGCCTCCCAGAGCACGCGCATGGAACGCCCGTCAAATTGAGTGCCTGCGGCAGGCTCGACATCGCAAACGTCTAAGATTGTGGCAGCGATGTCGATATTCTGAACCAGCTCATCAACGACCGTTCCCGCAGCGATGCGACCGGGGGCTCTGGCAATCAGCGGCACACGGATGGAGTGTTCAAAGGCGTCTCGTTTGTCATAGAATCCATGCTCGCCCAATTCAAACCCATTGTCGCCCATGTAGATTACAACCGTGTTATCGCGCAGGCCTGCTTGGTCTACATACTCCAAAACGCGGCCAATGTTCTCGTCCAGCCCGAACACGGTTTCCGCGTAGGCATGATACAGTTCGTCAAAGTCGGGAACTGGATCGTTATCAAATGCACCCGTTTGCATATGATCGATGCCATGAATACTGTAGCGGCGATCGCGTACCCAGCGCGGTTGCGTTCGATAATTCTGTTCGGTATTGGCCATCGTCTCGGGATAGTCAATCGGTTCGTCTTTGTACTTGCCGTGATTTCTAGGGGCGGGAGTGAACGGATAATGAACCGCCTTGTAGGACAAGTACAGAAAGAACGGTTTGGATGAAGAATCGCGATCGCGTAGCCAGTCGATGGCCAAGTCGGTGAGTACATCCGTGGTGTAGCCCGATAGCGATTCCTGCTGACCGTTGATGTTCAGCGTTGGGTCGTGGTACACACCTTGCCCTTGAAAGCTGGCCCAGTAATCAAATCCGTCGCGCGGCTCGTCGCTGTCATGCCCCATGTGCCACTTGCCGATAAAGGCCGTGTTGTATCCGCCGGCTTGCAAGTCGGAAGGGAAAAACCGAGTCCCTTCGGGCACATCCCGCTGGTTGTCCACTACGCGATGATGGTGCATGTATTGGCCCGTCAATATCGATGCTCGGCTGGGTGAACAAAGTGAGGTCGAAACAAATGCGTTTTTGAAGAAGCCACCTTCGTTGGCAAGCCGGTCCATGTTGGGCGTCTTCAAAAAACTGGGGCAACCTTCGACACAACTCATGAAATCGTATCGATGGTCATCGCTCAAAATGAAAACGACATTCGGTTGCTCGGCAGCAACGCTGCGCGAAACGAGTATCCCAATGATTAAAACAATATGACAAAGATGACGTTTCATAGGGGGGGCCAATCGTTCGTTGCGATACGTGGGACTGATATAATTTTTGACGCCTATTTGACGAGACTGGCGACGACGGAGTAGTTCGTTGGTCGATCTAATCTAGCGGCGACGTGCCCTTCCTGAGCTTGGCCTTGTGACATGCGCCCAAACAAGGTTGATATCCATTCTACTCGACTGAGGACAAGCTCGCTGCAATGCTCCCCGCTACCCGCTTTGCCAGGGTTTCGAAGTACCCTCTGGTGAACGAATGGCCAGCCAACAGAACTCGTGGAAGGTCGGCCTTGTCAGCCTCCGTTACCCAGATATCGATCCATTCGATCCGCTCTCGCACCGGCTCAGCAGCGGACGCGAACGGAACGATGAAGAGCAGTGGCGGCAGGATAAACATGTGCCACGTCGCAGCGTCTGAAGTTGGATGAATCGGATTGCGCGGTCCCCTCTCCCTCGCTTAGGCTCGACCTCTCCCAAGGGGAGAGGAACTCAGTGGGAGAGGGACGCAGTGGGAGAGGAATTCAGTGGATACTGTAGATTGATGGGTGGGATTAATCCAGTGACGGTGATGGCGGAGAAAGATGTGCGACATCACAGCGTCTGAAGTTGGGTGAATCGGATTGCGCGGTCCCCTCTCCCTCGCTTAGGCTCGACCTCTCCCAAGGGGAGAGGAACTCAGTGGGAGAGGAACTCAGCGGGAGAGGAACTCAGCGGGAGAGGAACTCAGTGGGAGAGGAACTCAGGGGGATACGGCCTTTGCTGTGAGTTGCGATAAACGCTGTTTCTGAGAACCACTGGCCGAAAAATTTTCAGGCGCCAACCAAGTTTGGAATGCTCGATCTAGTGCTGTCCATTCCTGGTCCAGAACTGAAAACCAGGCGGTGTCTCGGTTCCGCCCTTTTACGACCGCAGCTTGACGGAAAATGCCCTCGAAAGTGAATCCAAGCCTGAGTGCTGCGTTTCGCGAGGCTTCGTTTAAAGCATCGCACTTCCATTCGCAGCGACGATAGCCCAGGCTGAAAATGAGTTTAAGCATCAGGTGCAAAGTTTCCGTGGCAGCAGGTGTGCCCTGTAGTTGGGGCGAAAAATGAATGTGGCCGATCTCTATGGAGCCCATACTAGGAGCGATGCGCAGAAAGCTCGTCACTCCGACAGTCGCCCCAGTCGCTGCCTCGACAACTGCGAAAAACAGCGGGTCTAGCTTTTTAGATTGCTCGGCTACCCAAGCATGGAACTGCTCGGGATCGCGAAATGGACCATAGGGCAAATACGTCCAGTTGGCCCCCGTTTCGTCCTGCCCATAGGCCGCATACAGCGGTTTGGAATGGGCTTCACTGCTTAGTGGTTCAAGCGAGCAATACCGACCCGCGATGGTCGCTCTACGAGGGTGTGCTGGCTCCTCCCAATCCTTGACCAAGTCTCCGACTGGCTGCCCGAGTTCGTTCAATGAGTTTTCCATCTTGTAACGCCTTGCGAATAATAATCAATCTCACCTGCAACTACGAAACTATTCGACCAATTGCATCGTCGATCAGCATGCAAATCGGTAGTGCGTACATCGCCGCCCGCGGACCATGCGCTAAAACCGGACAGTTCTGCGATGGTGCTTACTGTGCTCGACTGGCAGGGGGTAAATTTTCGAAGTGCTGAACCCACGGCGCGGGAATTCTGTCGTATCCTGGTACAGAAATAGGAACCCGTCAACACGATTACATTGATCCGAGTGCAAAGATGTCTCCACCGCCTGCGCGAAATCTGCAAGAATCACAGGAAACGCTACTCGCTTCAGCCATCGCTCTCGGCAAGGATGGCATGTTTCTCGACGCATTGGAGTTGCTGCAGAGCCGTGGTCCGCTGGACAAAAGTTGGACCGGTGCCGAGCGCTGCGAAGTGTCGTGGATAGTTGGTGAAGTGGGTGCACCGCGTTTGAGCCGCTGGCATGTGCTGAAGGCGTATCGTGAATCGCCCGAGTCGCAGGTGGTGCGCAGCTTTTACGCGCAGCACATCGCGGATGTGAAAGGCCCACTGGATACGCTTGAGTTTATCGAAGCGCAGCCACAGCCTGAAAGCACGGACGATCCAGAAGAGCGGCTGAAGTGGTTGTGGCTGCAGCTTTCAAGCTACACACTTCTGCGTGACTTTTCCGCCGCGGAGCCATTGATCGCAGCGATGGAAGCGGTCGAGCATCGCCCCGACTTGGTCCACTACGCCCGCGCACTGTGGTGGGAGAGACAAGACCAGCCGCAAAAGGCGATGGAAGCCATCGATCGCGCCGTTGCCGAGCGGGAGAATCGCAGCTCGATTTGCTTCAAGGCTTACCTGCTGATGAACTGCGGCAAAGAGGACCAAGCCTATGACCTGCTGGGAGATTTTGACCAGCGCAAGCAGATTGCAGTTTTGTCATGGATGATGTCATTGATTGCTTTTGAACGCCGCGATTACGTCGATTGTGCGCGCACACTCGAACGCTTCGAAACGCTTTCACCGCTGATGGAACGTGGCTTCGGCCAGCAATTCACATTGTTCCGTTGCGAGCTGGCGCGGCGCAACGGCAACGATGCCCAAGCCATCGAGTATGCCCTGCAAGCGAAATCGGCGATCGGCAATAAAATTGCACAGCGCTTGGCTGATCCAGACCGTCTGTCGCGAGTCGATAAAGTGTTGCCTGTCGAGTTTGTTCGACAGCACACGATGACCTGCGCTCCCGCCACTCTGTCCGCTATAAGTCGCTATTGGAATCGTCCGGCGGAGCATTTGGAAGTCGCTGAGGAAATCTGCTACAACGGCACCAGCGATCATGCCGAACGCCAATGGGCTAACCAGAACGGTTACGCAACTCGCGAATTCACCGTCGATGAGGCAGCGACTGAATCGCTTATTGCTCGCGACGTACCCTTCACGTTGGTCACTCGTGGACCCGGCTTCGCGCACTTGCAGGCGGTCATCGGTTACGACGGCCGAACGGGATCGATTTTGGTCCGCGACCCGTCGCATCGCATTCGCGGATCGATGGGTGCCGACGAGTTGTTCGAGTCGCAGGCCGCCCACGGACCGCGTGGCATGGTGCTGGTCCCGCAGGACAAGGCCCATCTTATCGAAGACCTGCCGCTGCTGGATTCGGATCTATATGACTTGATACATCACATCGATGGGGCGCTGATCAAGCATCGTCGAGACCAAGCACTCAAACTGCTCGAGACGCTTATCGAGCGCGCTCCTGACCATCGCTTGCGTTGGCAGGCGGAGCGTCAGCTATCGATTTATGACGGCGACGAGCAAGGCATTCTGGATGCCGTGCAAAAATTGTTGAAGCTCTATCCCGACGACGTTCCTCTGCAGATGTCGGAGTTGTCGCTGCTGCGCAACCTGGGGCATGCGCACGCGTTGATCAAGCGCCTGCGCGAGCTGGTCGATAAACCTGTACCTCACCCGCTCTTCCGACTGCAGTTGGCAGAACTGCTGGTGCTCGATGGACGCTATCGGGATGAAGCCCACGATCAATTGCGAGCCGCGATTCGCGCGGGCAGTTCCTTCGCGCAGTGCTACCTGGAGCTGGCGGATCTGCTCTGGGCTCGACTAGATCGCCAGCGTGCGTTACGGCTATATCGCTTTGCGGCTTGTCTGGATGACAAGGACGAATACTTGGCGATTCGCTATTTTGACGCTTTGTCCGTCCTTGGCAGAACGGAGGAAGCCATCGAGTGGCTGACAAATCGTTTCGAACGGTTTGGCAAGCAGTCGATGCAACCTGCGGTGACTTTACATCAGGCTCTGGCGCGGTTGCGGCGTCGCAGTGAGGGTATCGACGTACTGGAGCAAGCCATCAAGCTGCGTCCCGACGACACCGAACTGATTTTGTCGGTGGTCAAGTGTTTGGCGACGACGTCCAACAATCATTGGCCACGGGCCGAAGCGCTGTTGCAATCGGTCAAGGAGGAGGCTCAGGAGCGCAGTTGGAAGGAAGCGGCTTCACAGTTGGCCGCAGTGCAAGGGGACTGGGGCAAGGCGCTCGAGCACTTACAGGATCTATTGCCACGCAGCCCACTGTCGATGAGCCTCCGAGAGCGTATCGCCGAGCTGCTGATAGAGGTCGAAGGCGAAGACGCAGCGCTCGAATTCTGGCGATCGGCGGCAGCCGAATTCCCACACTATCAACCCCTCATCGAACGCTATGCGATCTCCTTGCGGTCGCGTCCACTGGAAGAAATTGAACCGGTGCTCAACCACATACTGGAACTAAATCCGGAAAACGCATGGGCGATTCGCGAGCTGTCGCAGCACTTGCTGTCGGCGGGCAAGTTGGCGCAGGCAGAAAACATGATTGCCCGCTGTGTTGAGCTGGACGCTGAAAATTCGGCCACTAAATTCCTGCAGGCTTCGTTCGAATCGCGCAGCGGTGACAACGCCTCAGCCAGGGCTAGGCTGCGCGAGATGTTGGCTAGCGACATCAGCGACGAATATGCCGTGTCGCAGTTGGTGAGCTACTGTGAAACGCTGGAACAACGAGCCGAGACGCTCGACTGGGTCTTGTCGGAGTTGCGGCGCCAGCCCGTTAGCGGCGACGTCTTGATGGTTTACCGCGACTATGCTGAAGCGGTGGTCCCCGAAGATAAAATTCTGGAAGCGATGCAGCAAGCTGTCGAACAACGTGGCGAACTGTGGCCGGCGCACCAGGCGTTGATTCGCCAACTGACCCACATGCAGCAATTGGACGCAGCTCGCCGAGCGGCCGAGAACGCCGTGAGACTGTTTCCGCTGGAGCCCGACACGTGGTACGAACTCTTTCAAGTCGCCACGGCGATGGGCGATGCGACGCTTCAACGCACGGCACTGGAACAGTGCCGCTCGTTGCGCCCCAATAGCGCTACCGTCAGCCGGGCGCTGTCGGAGCTGTTGTGCAGCCAAGGGAAATACGTCGACGCGCGCGAAATGCTGCAATCGCTGGTTGCAGCTCAGCCGCTGGACGCCGTCAATCGCGGCTATTTGGCGGACGTGTTGCTGGAACTCGACGACAAAGAAGCCGCGTTTAGCGAGTTCGCAACTGCGGTCAGCCTGCAGCCCGAGTACGACTTCGCGTGGAGTTGCTTCGACGGTTTGGCCGCCGAGCTGGGACGTCCCGATGCGAGATTGGATCTGACCCAGCGATTGACAATAGAAAAACCACACTCGGTCGGTGTGTGGCTGCAACATGCGCGTGGATTCGTGACCCGAGAGCGTTTCGACGAAGCGCATCAGGCGATCGATCGCGCCGAGGCCCTTGACCCGTATCGTGAATCCGTGCATTGTCTGCGAGCCCAAGCGCTGGCCAACGCCGGCAATTTTGACGCCGCGATTGCGGCCCTGCAGCCGACGGTATTTCCCACGATTCCGCCAACACTGGAACTGGCGCGAGCCCAGTTGCTGTGGGATATTGGAGCGCAGGATGCGGCTTACGAATTGATTCAAACTTCCGCCGAGCAGAACCCTGAGGCAGTGAATCTGTGGAACTTGCTGGAACACTGGGCCAAGGCGCGCGAGGACCGCGCGACGGCGATTCGCGCGATGGAGCATCAAGTCAAATTGCAACCACACAATCCCGATGTACTGGACGCTGCCGGCCACACTTATATGGAGCTGGAAAATAAGCCCCAAGCCATCGAAGTCTTTCGACGCGTGGTCGAGATCGCGCCGACGTACGCAGGAAGTCGTTGCAATTTGTTTGACTTGTTAGTGGAGCAAGAGGAGTGGGACGAAGCTTCTCGAGTGATTCGTAACCTACCGCGGGTCGACCAGCATCCGTCCGTGATCGCGCGCAGGCTACAAGTTTCGTTGCGCCAGAAAGATCTCGAACAGGCGGACGCCGATCTGGCCGGCATTTTTAGCCATGCTGAATGGAACCCTTGGGCCGCCGAACGAGCCGCAGAGTTGATGAAAGAGGCCTCGCTGACCCCCAGGCTGGTAGGGCAAATTGAACAGCGACTGATGGACAAGTCATTCAACAAAGAGAGCGCTCGCACGTGGGTGAGCATCAAAATGGATGAAACGGAGATTCTTGAAAAGGAACGAATTGAGAACGTTACAGAGCGCATCGACCGCTGGATAGCAGGCGAGCATCCGGAGGCGGGGCGGGCGGCCATATCGATGTTGATACATGTCTTCAACGCGCGCAATATGTCACATCAGCTTCAACGATTTGTTTCCCACAACAAACAGATGCTCTGCGAAGACCCGAACAACTGGTCGGTGGTCACATTTGCCTACGCCGACAATCCCTCGCTCTATAGCCGCGGCACACTCCGCGACTGGCTTCAAGGCTGGGAGGTTCGCGACGACTTCGATCCGTGGATGTTTGCCAACATTCATGAGCTGTGCCGCATTGTGGGCGACCATGTTGGTGGCAGACGGGCTGTGCAGAGGGCTCTGACCATGCCCCCCGACCACATGCAATCCCAGTTCAGGTTGTGGGCAGCCTATGACGCGATCGTCGACGGGGACGCACAGCTCGCACTGCGACACTTCATGGGCGCTGCCAGGCTGGAGCATTTGGTTGGCCACGAGCGGTTGATGCATCACTGCATTGAAGCGGTTCTGCACATGCAACAGTCCTCTGACAAAGCCGCCGCGTTCCGGGTTGTGCGCCAGCAAGTCGACGATCTAGGGCTCACCGCTAAATTTTTCACCGAGCAGCCCGTCTATCGCCCCGTTTACGAGAACACGGTCAAGGCCATCGTCCAAGCCGCCAACTCGCTCTCGGCTCGCTGGTGGAAGCTCTCGAGGCTCGTGCTTTTGAAAATTGGCTTTTAGCCATGCGCGGTGTGATGTGCAAAAATTCAGAGATCGCGAATCATGAAGCTGGCAGCGCCGGTATAGGAGTCGTTAATGGTGGCCTGCGTGGAGGTTGTGAAACCCATTTTCGTCCAGAAGCTGGCGGCTTGTTGGACGGCGACCAACGACAGCGTGCGGTAGCCTGCACCTCGGGCGATCGTGAGCAGGTGGCCAAACATAGCTTGCGCTACACCGCGGCCGGCCGAAGCTTTCTGCACGGCCAAGTCATGGACGAAGAGATTGTCGCTGGGTGTTATCGGCGATGCATCCACAGCCCCCAGCGCAGCGATTCGGTCTGCTGCATAGGGGTAGGCGAGGCAGTATGCGACGACCGCAGAGTTGTGATCGAGAGCGACCAAGCTGGTGGCATAACCGCGATTGGCCTTCGAACGCATCACCGCTTCGGATTCTGGACTGAAGTCGTAGTAGACTTCGCTTTGGATGCGTAGGATCGTCGGCCAGTCGCCTTCGATGATCGCTCGGTAGTGATATGTATGCTGTGCGTTTTTGGCCATGCTCTAATGTAAGGTGACAACTGCCTGGACTTCAAGGTGTCGAGCATTCCGGTCCGCGTTGAAATTGCAGAAAACTCATCTTTCGGCTTTATAGAGTAGAATTATTCTTCTGACGAATTTACTCTCCACAGGAGTCGACGATGAATAGAATACCTTTGTTGGTGTTGCTAGTGTTCGCTTTACCGCAGGCGACGGCGCAAGACACCGCTGGTTCGGCGAATCTCGAATCATTGCAGGCCCGAATCGAAGCCATTCCAAAAACTCACCCGCGCCTGATGGCTGACGCGGCCACGTTTCAAGCACTGCGAGATTCGCTCGGAAAATCAACGTCAGCGCGCGACTCGCTTGCTCAAGCAATAATTCGCCACGCGGATTTACTGAGCGATGTTCCGCCGATCACGCGACAGCTCCAGGGGCGGCGACTGCTCGGCCAATCGCGTTGCTGTTTAGAACGCTTGCTGAACCTGTCGATGGCGTACCAGTTGACCGGCGAGACAAAGTATGCCGAGCGTGGCAAGCAAGAGATGCTGGCGGTCGCCGCATTCAGCGATTGGAATCCCAGCCACTTCCTGGATGTCGCCGAGATGACGTTGGCCATGGCGATTGGATACGACTGGATGTTTGATGCTCTGGACGAAGCCAGCCGAGGTGCGATTCGCGAGGCCATCAAGCACAAGGGAGTGTCGTTGCCATTTGAAACCAAACACAAGAAATGGGTCACGGCGTCGAACAACTGGGGCCAAGTTTGTCATGGCGGCTTGACTGCCGGGGCACTCGCGATCCTTGAAGATGAACCCGAATTAGCAGCCAAAACGGTACTCAGTGCAATTCAAAACGTGCCGCGTTCGATGAAGGCCTTTGCACCCAAAGGGAGTTACCCCGAGGGTCCTGGTTACTGGGCCTATGGAACCGGTTTCAATGTCGTGCTGTTGGCGACGCTCGACAGTGTTCTGGGAAGCGATTTCGGATTGAGCGAAGCGCAGGGTTTTGATCAAACAGGGGGGTATCCCAGCTTGATGACCGGCCCATCGGGAGACGTATTCAACTACGCCGATGGTGGTGCGGGGCGAGGCCCTGAGTCGGCTTTATACTGGCTGGCTCAGCGCTACGATCGCCCCGATTGGTTGCTCGGCGAAAATGCTAGGTTGAGAGCTGAGATCGGTCGTTTCAGGCCGAGCGACGCTGGCGCAGGTCGAAATCGCTTGTTGCCCCTGGCACTGCTGTGGATGCCGGACAGCGAAAGCGAACTGCAGGATGTGGATATCACGCTGCCATTGAATTGGCAGAGCGAAAGTAGCACACCCGTCGCCGTCCATCGCAGTTCTTGGACTGACCCCAATGGGACATTCGTCGGGCTCAAAGCTGGTTCACCCTCAGCACCTCATGGTCAAATGGACATCGGATCGTTTGTGCTCGACGCCGACGGTGTGCGTTGGGCGATCGATTTGGGCGCCGAAGGCTATAATGGCATCGAGTCACGCGGAATGAATTTGTGGAGCGCCGCGCAGGACTCGGATCGCTGGACGATCTTTCGCCAAAGCAATTCGGGACACAACACGCTAGTCATCGACGGAAAGTTGCAAGTTGCCAAGGGCGATGCCAAAATAGTCGAGTTTTCGGATGATCCCGAGTCGCCTCACTCCGTCGCCGACCTGAGCGCGGTGTACAAGGGACAGGCCGACAGGGTTCGTCGTGGGGTGTCGCTGCTCCCTTCACGCGAGGTGCGGATCGAAGATGATTTGACCGGACTCGCACCGGGAAGCCATGTGCGTTGGGGAATGATCACCCGCGCGGAGGTGGGGCCAATCGCCGACGCCACACTAGAATTGCAACAACAAGGCCAGCGTCTGACGTTGACAATCGTTGAACCGTTGGGAGCAACTTGGACAACCGTCAATACGGAGAAGCCACGCCACGAGTGGGACTCGGCGAATCCTGGTACAACGATGGTCGCATTCGAAGGGACAGCGCCGGCAGATGGGCACTTGCGATTGGTCGTGGTCGCAACGCCCGGAAGTTGCCACAACGTCCAGGATCGATGAACTGAAGCCTTCCAAATTACACTAGGAAAATATTCTTATGCACCCTCCACTGCTGTTCATTGCCATCGCTGTTCTCTGTGTAAATCTATGTGCACAAAACGCCTGCTTATCGGCGGCTGAACCACCGACCATTGTTACGTTTGGTGACTCGGTCACGGCAGCACGCGGCGGAACAGCGGTTTACTCGAACCTGCTGGCCAATGACCTATCCTACGCTGGGCAGAATGTGAAAGTGATCAACGCGGGCATCGGTGCCAACACCACAACGATGGCCATGGGGCGCTTTCAGAAAGATGTGCTCGATGCCAAACCAGACGTAGCGGTGATCATGTTCGGAATCAACGATGCTGCTGTCGATGTATGGAAAGATCCCCCGGCCGACAAGCCGCGAGTGTCTTTGGCGGACTACCGCAAGAATCTCACTGAAATGGTCGAGGCTCTGAAAAAGCAGGGCGCGCGGGTGGTGTTGATGACTTCAAATCCAATCTACTGGTCGGCGACTACGCTCAAGCTTTATGGCAAGCCGCCTTATAAGCCGGATGATGTCGATGGTTTCAATTTGGTACTGCGCGATTATGTTGCCGCCGTGCGGGAGATCGCCAAAGCGCAGGATGTGGCAATGGTGGATGTGTTTGCTGCGTTCGAGGCGGATGCTGCCAAGCCGAAGCACAAGCCGGGAGCACTCACCCCGGACGGAATGCACCCCGGCGACGCGGGGCACCGCATCATTGCCGATCTGTTGATCGAACAGCTTGCCAATGCCGACAAACAATTCGCCCGCAAGCCATTCACCGTCTGGCATCGCAGTGGCGACGTGGTGGAGATGCATCCGCGCTCGACCAACATCACCCACGACACCGAGCACCCCGCTGTGCTTGGCCCGGCACTCATCAAGCTCAGCGATGGGGCGGTGATGTCGGTCTACTCGACACCGACGAGTTACGGAGGAGTGCCGGGCGAATGCTATATCGCCGCACGGACTACTCGAGACGGTGGCCAGACTTGGGAATCCGAGCGCGAGATTACCCGACTGCCCGATGGCCGCTCGGCCCATCCCACTGCGCATCGCGCCCGCGACGGAAGCTTGCATGTGTTTTTTCTGGGTTATAAGCAGCATGCCTGGGATCGAAAAACGGAGAATCCCACCGAAAACACTCGCAGCGATCTGTGGACGGTACGCAGCAGCGACGACGGCAAGACGTGGAGTCAGCCACAGATGGTTTTCAAGGGATACACGGGGAGCACTAACGGTGCGGAGGAGACTAGCAGCGGCAACTTGGTAGTCCCCTTTTCGCATTACGTGGCCAATCCGGGACGGCTAGTGTCGCGAACTGTCGTATCGCAGGATGGGGGGAAGACATGGCAGCCGAGCAATCAGATCGACATTGGAGGGGCGGGCGACCATTCGGGCGCGGTCGAGCCTTGCGTGATTGAATTGCAAGACAAACGGCTGTGGATGTTGATTCGCACCGAGCGCAAGTTTTTTTGGGAGTCTTTTTCCGAGGATGGTGGACTCACCTGGTCGGAGGCCGAGCCGACCACGATCAGGAGTAGCCATTCACCCGGGCATGTGATCCGCATGGCCGACGGGAGGCTGGCGCTGGCGTGGAACCCGGACAGTCGCAGGGAGTTGTGCTTGGCTTTTTCGAAGGACGACGGGCGTACATGGACGGATTCGGTGGTGGTAGCCAGGGGCTCGGTGACCTATCCATTCATCCTTGAAAACAAGCCCGGGGAATTGTGGGTGGGCTTCATCGATCCCCATGATGGCTGGGGGAAAACGCCACGCGCGCGGCATTTGAAGATTGCGGTGGAAGACGTCGAGCGATGAGGGGGATAACCGGCAATTAGCGTTGATGAAAATTCATGATGCAGTTCGCCGATCGTCAGCGGTGATTGTTCGAATGCAAACGCTTCTCAGCGGGCTAGATGTGTGCTCGCTAAATTGGCAGTGCGCTAGACGTACCATTCGATCGCGCGACGACCGTAGCTATCCATTTTCGAATAATCATCGATCTGATAGCGAATGCCGTGGCCATCGATAACCAAGATCCGTCGGCCAGGAAGCGCTCGCACGTCTTTTTCCTCCGCGACGACGAAGTGATGTTCACCGCGGTCGGTAAGGACGTCCCAGGAACAAGGGACGCTGTTGCCCGAAACGTGTAGAATGCGTTGGATCCTGGGAACGAACTCGCTCGCCTGCAATGCGGACATGAGTGCCACGATGATCGTCGACTACGGTCACAATCCATCCGCCTTGAAGAAGGTGCTAGACGCGATGGTGCAGTTCGATTGCAAGCGTCGAATTGCCGTCTATTCGACAGCAGGTGACCGACGAGATGAAGATATGATTCGCCAAGGGCAGATGCTCGGCAACTTTTTCGATCGCGTTATTCTCTACGAAGGGGCCTACGTGCGTGGCCGGCAGCCCGGCGACATTACCCAACTTTTCCGCGAAGGGATAGCGGTGGGGGGACGTGTGCTCAGTCACGTTTCCTTTATCACATGGTCCGACGCGGTGCAGCTCGCGATGTCCGAAGTTAAGGCGGGGGACTTACTGCTGATCCAGGCCGATTGTGTCGACGAGTCGATGAACTTCTTCCGCGACCTGTTGCGAAGAATTGACGTACCGGGATAAAAGCATTTTTCAATGCAATCTCACATCCGACGATCAAAATGAAACGGCTCATGCGTGTCATTGGTGATCGTAACTTTAAGCGGTGGTGCGAGGCTGCCCTGATCCACTTGAACGCGGAGGACGTTCTTGGCCGGAAAAGGGTGGTCGTGGATCCAGCGGTGCCCGTCGCCGTGAAGATATAGCAGTGGTTTCCCAAACTGTTCCGCCTCTTTGACAAACCCGTCAAAAAATTCCGCGTGCCTCGCGGCTGGTAAGGCATGCCCGAAGACCACGCTGCTGCTCACTGAGTCGCCAAAGTGACGAAGATTGCGACGAGTCCATTCCAGATCCTGGGCGAGTCGCTGACTCCATTCCTGCGCGTCGTGGACGCGGCCACCGACGATGTTGATGGCGATGAAAAGCACGTCTCCGCGCACGAAGGAAAAGTTCTCTTCGCGTTCTAATTGTCTGAAGACGCTGAAGTCGTGTTGCCAGTGGCGGTCGAATCGCATGAAGTGTTTTTCCCAGAACGTCCAAGCCTGTCCTGGGTCGGCGCAGTCGTTCCATTCGTTGTCGCCGGGGATGATGAATACCGGAATAGTGGCTTTGGTGAGGATGCCAGCGACCTGTTCGTAAACCGCCTCGTCACACGGCGATTTGCCCGACTTAATATCGCCGACGTGGATTACGAAATCGGTGTCCGTTGGCAGTTCGGCGAGTTGCTGCCGCAGCAGCGTCTCCTCCTCGGGCGAGCGTGGAACGTCCCCCATCGCGCAGAAGGAGACTTGCGTTTTGGCGTCATCAGCGGCATGCGTCATGGGCGGCCGAGCAGTGACGAACAGCAATAGTAGGGCGATCGACAGTAAGTTGATCCTCTTGCTCAGTGTGTGCATTTTAATAGTCTCGATTCATAAAAATAGTTTAATCCGGATCATTCATGAGCTTGCGTGCGAACGAAGTAAACGATGATAACGAGTGGGAGTTACCTCTTAGGGACGTCCGGGCTGACGCTGCGGGTTATGAATAATCCGGGTAAAAGGTGTGACGCATTGACTGATTCCATATGGAAAGTTAACGTACGCCATTGCCTCAGGTGGGTAGAAACTGGAAATATCCGCTGATTGACTTAGCATATTCGATTGCGAGAGGTTTTGTCGGCCGTATGCGAAAACGACTGCAAAGAATTGCGACGCTTCTTGCCTCAATTTACTTGGGAGTGCTGGTGTTGTTGATGCTCTTGGAAACCACCCTGCTCTACCCTGCTCCGCCGCTGGCCCAAGGAGACTGGCAGGTCGATTGGCTTGACCACGAAGATATTCACTTCACTTCGTCCGATGGGACGTCGCTGCACGGTTGGTATTGCCCGACGGCAGACG